>NZ_JBFTKI010000029.1:0-60981 GCF_056395875.1 Arthrobacter sp. 05T45
TTTATAAGTGGCGGCAGTCGCGCCAGTGATCGCGACACCGCTGGCCTTCCACTGATAGGTCAACGCCACCGGCGCCGGCCCCCACGTTCCCGGAACAGCCGTCAGGGTCGAACCGACCTTCGCCGTGCCCGTGATCGTCGGCACCGGCGTGGAGAGCGCCGTGCACGAAGCAGGGAGGGAGCCATTTGCGGGGACGGAGGTGGTGTACCCAAACCCGCGGCTGTCCGCAAGGATGACAGGCGTTCCGGCGGCCTGGCAGCTGTAGTTCATGCTCCATTTGAGCAAGGTGTCAGTCTCGGTCCCTACCGCGTCTGGGAAGTATTGCCCGACGGGCTGCCCTACGGGTGCTGGCCCGAAGCATCCTTTTATGGGCTTGGTCGTCGTAGACTGCACCGGCCATTGCGATACCACCGGCGATGTGTACACCACCCCTCCGATCGTCACGACAGCGCTCAGGTCCGACGGCGGCGTCTGGATAAACGAGAACGGTGCGCACCTTGAGTCGTTGTATGCGGTCGTTACCTTCCGGGGGAACGAGAAGGTAACCGTCCCGCTTCCCCCGGTGGTCCCCGGGGTGATTATCCCGGAGAAGTCTGCACTGGCAGCGGCGCTTGCGGCGCTAAGGCCAGTGACGAGGCTGGTGCCGAGAAGGGCTGCACCGAGTGCAGCAGATACCCATTTCCTGATGTGCGCGGATTTGTACGACAAGAGTCCCCCATATTGGTCGATGCGAAATTCATAACCCTCTGATGCTCGTTACGGTGGTGCCTCTTCAGCCACGCACCACGTCGAACTAACTCCATCAAACGACCTGTGCTGTAGCCGTGGAGGTCTTCGACTTGGTGGTGTAGCCGGTTTTTCTGCCGGTAACCGTGACCGTGATGGTCTTGCCAGCCTGGGCCGCGGCGAGTTTGTAGGTTGCGGCGGTAGCGTCGGTGATGGCGACGCCGTTGGCCTTCCACTGATAGGTCAGCGCCACTGGGGCCGGCCCCCAGGTGCCGGGGACAGCGTTCAGTGTTGAGGCGACCTTTGCCGTGCCGGTGATTGTCGGCACCGGTGCTGGTCCGAGCGTGCCTGCGGCGACCGCGGCGGTGGCTGTGGAGGTCTTCGACTTGGTCGTGTAGCCAGCCTTGGCGCCGGTGACGGTGACCGTGATGGTCTTGCCGGCTTGGGCAGCGGCGAGCTTCAAAGTGGCGGCGGTCGCGCCGGTGATGGCGACGCCGTTGGCTTTCCATTGGTAGGTCAGCGCCACCGGCGCCGGCCCCCAGGTGCTTGGGACCGCGGTCAGGGTCGATCCGACTTTCGCTGTTCCCGTGATCGTCGGCACCGGAGCCGGCCCGAGCGTGCCTGCGGCGACCGCGGCGGTGGCCGCGGACGTCTTGGCGGCGGTGGCGTAGCCAGCTTTGGTGCCCGTGACGGTGACCGTTATTGTCTTGGCCAGGTGTGCGGCGGCGAGCTTGTAGGTGGCGGCGGTAGCACCGGCGATAGCAACGCTGTTGGCCTTCCACTGATACGCCAGGGTTACGGGAGCCGGACCCCACGTTCCCGGGGCCGCGGTTAGCGTCGAACCGACCTTCGGCGCGCCCGTGATTGTCGGCACCGGGGTCGTTGAGAAGGTGAGCGCCGGCGTGCAAGAGGCCGGGAGCGGCCCGTTCGAGGGAATGGTGGTGGAAGGCGGAAATGTGTCTTTCAATGAGATGGTGCCCACTACCTGAGTGCCCGGGGTGCGGCAGGAGTAGTCAATGCCCCACGACAGTCGGTAGTCCTCCACATTGAAGGTCACCCCGGAGATCGTGTTCCCGGCACTGTCCTTGCATGTCACATTACTGAAGGTGTAGCCGTTGCTCTGTGCGCGGTCCCACTGCGTCGCATTTGGCGCCTTATATACATTTGAGCCGATGGTGATGGAAGCAGTCATGTTCGGGTTGGCGTATTTGCCGCCCTGTCCGACACACCGCGGATCGCTGTAGGTGGTGACTACGTAGCCATAACCGTCCGCCGTGATTGACACTGTGCCCGAGCCGCCTGTGACGCCTGGTGCCACATTCAGGTAACCCGGGAAGTGTACTGAGGCATTGGCGGCGCTGAGGCCGGTGACGAGGCTGGTACCGAGAAGGGCCGCACCGAGTGCAGCAGATACCCATTTCCTGATGTGCGTGGACTTGTACGACAAAGATTCCCCCATTTTGCTCGATGCGAAATTCATAACCCTCTGATGCTCGGCACAATGGTGCCTCTTCAGCCAAGGATCACGTCGAACTAACTGCCGCGAGTCTAACCGCACAGCCAACAGAAGAACTTGTATTTTTCTTTGATGACGCGGCAATCGACCGGGACGTCAGGTTCGATAAGTCTCGATCCGCGGCCACGATCGGCCGCCTTGATAAAGTCGGGCGTGCGCGGCAGGTCGCCGCGGCAAGGCCATAGGGGGCGGTACGGGGTTCGGCAGTTGGATCAAGCAGGCATTCGGCACGAAAACCGCGGCGGAGCCAAAGGCCACGCCCTCCCAGCCGGCCGAGTCTCCGTCCGGACTCCGCATTCAAACACGGGCGGGATGAACGCCTGCGTGGAGGTGGCGGGAACGACGACGTTCACCAAGGAAGCAGTGGCTGCCCTGGCCGACCGGCACCGTCTCGGCACCCGCGGCTACTACGAGGGGCCGGCCCAGCTCCAGCAACAACCGGACAATCTCGCCGACCCCCACGCGGTCGCCGTCATCGTCGAGGGCGAGAAAGCCGGCTACCTGCCCTCCCCTGCCAACAGGGGCACCGGGCTGAAGCCGGGCGCCAGTGCACCGGCGGACGCCCTGGCTGAGATGCTGAGCAAGAACAAGTCCCTTCGCCCCGTTACCTATTTGCGGACCCTGGACGACAAGGAAGGCGTGTACGTGATGGTCCTGGACGGCTACCGGCAGGCTTACGTCGGCCAGTCCGGCGACATGCGCAGGCGCATCAAATCGCACTGGACCGGGACCAAGCAGTTCGACCGTCTCCTGTGGGGCGGGGTCGAGGAGTCAGTGATGTCGATCGATGCGTTCCGGGCGCTGGACACGACCCGGATCTTTGCCGCACGGACGATCAGCCCGGACCCTCTGGAGAGGAGGCTCGAGAAGTCGTTCCCGCCGGACTACCTGCTCAACCGCATCGGGGGCAGAGAAATGACGGGCCTCCGGACGCTGTTCATCGGCGCCGAGATGAAACGCCACCGACTCACGACAGAATCCAGCGCGCCTGGCTCCTGAAGATCCAGCCCATATCCAGAAATATGGGTATGGGCCCATGGGGCCATATCCGGTTCGAGCAGCTTCCCTCCTAGACTGGCGCCATGACCGCGAACGCTCCAGAACTCATCGCACTGAAGGCCGCCATCACCGAACGCCTCAACGCCCACGACCTGCTCGGCATCATGGACCACGGGGCGCCGGAGACAGAGTACGACCCGGAGATGGAGGACTTCGCGGTGTTGATTGCCGCCGGCGATCCCATCACGCCCGAGGCTGTGGCCACGGTCTGGCACAAATGGTTCGGCGACCCGTCAGAGGAGCCGGAGGCACCCACGCTTGCGATGGCAAGCCTGGCTGCTGACCTGCAGGCGTGTTCGCCGTCCGGCAGGTAGAGTCGGCGCAAAGCATCCGGACGGGATTGGGGAACCGATGAGGCTTGAGGGTTGGCGCGCAGATGTCATGACGGCCTCTGAGGAGACACGATTCGATCCGGGGCCGAGGACATGACGGCGCAGAGCAGGTCGCTTCCTGGCAAGACCATCAATGAGAGTATTCATGGACCGAACGGGGAGCCGGTTTTTCGGGTACACACTTTTCCTGCACGTCCGGGTCAGCGCCTCCGGGTTGTTTTCGATGAGGTCAATGCCCAGTGGCGGCAAGGACTGTTCATCGCGACCGAAGGCAGCCTGGCCGTCAACGGCGGGTGCTCCCCGTCCCTCATCCTGTGGCAGGACAACGCTCCTCCAGAGATCGACATTGAGGTTGTTGAAAGCAACGGCACCATCACGCTCTATAACGTCTGGGACTCCGGGAGGAAACGCGGCGGGTTTGAGTCGTTGAAGGCCACATCGGGGATGCTCGTCGAGCACATAGAACCTCACGGCTGGCTCTACCGGTGCAATGACATCGGAATCGATCCAGATTTCACGAAGCTAGTTGTGCGAGTGGAAGTTGTGGATTAGCGAGGCGGCTGAATCATCGGGATCCGGTAACGTGGAGGAGCTTTTGGAGGGACGCTGGCCGGCCGGCGACTTCGATGTCCCACTGCTTGGGCTCGTGATGCTGGCGGCCGTTGTTATTGGAGTGACGCTCATCGTCCTGTGGACGGTGCGCAGGGCCCGGCAGGGAAACAACGGCGGCGCAGGGGCACCGCCTTCGTAGATGTCGGCATAGACTGCCGGTGACCGCTCCGCCCTCCCGGCCCGAAGGACACCTCATGGTTGCTCTCGATCCCCAGTACATGACGTTCGACTACCGCTGCGAATACCGGGGCATTCCGGGCACCGAGCACGACGTCGAGGATTATCCGATGAAATGGTCGGTCGCCGTCGACGGGACCGTCTGGGAGGAAGACGAAGCGGGGATTCACATCGGGGACGGCGAGGAAGTCCATATCGGGGACGCCCGGTTCGCGGTCGTGCCGGACGCGGGCCTGATTGACCTGTTCGACACCCTGGACGCGGTCGACCAGGAGCTGGCCAACGTCGCGGAGATGCTCACCACCGAGCGGCCGGACCTCATGCTGGCAGCCGGAATGGAACTCGGCGGAGACCTCCTCGTCCTGACCTCCCTGTGGATCGACCCGAAGTACCGGGGCCACAAGCTCGGGCACGCAGTCCTGAAGGCGATCCTCAACACCGTGGGCCGGGCCACCGCCCTGGTCGTACTGGAGGCAGCCCCCGTCCTCACCGACGACGGACCCCAAGAAGGCAGCCCCGAGCACACGGCCGCGAAGGAAGCGCTGCGGCGGTACTGGGCGGACTACGGTTTCCAGGTAGCCGCCGGCGACTACCTCGCGCTCGGTGACATGGCCGACGCCTTCGACGACTGAGGCTCGATCCGGCAGGCGGACCATCAACAGGCATATGGCTTGCCTGTTGATGGCCTATTTGTAGCTCAGGCTGAGCAGCAGCGTTTTCAGCTGCGCGTACCGTCCGGTTTCCATCCAGGCTTTCGCGGCGGCCGGCGACTTGAAGGCCAGCGTCGAGGGCGAATCGGTCAGGACGACGTAGGCGTTCATGATCCTGTTGGGCAGCAGTATCTGGTTTGAGCCTGAAGAGTCGGTCGTTGCCAGGAACTCCCTGGCATTCCGGACGTCCATGAAGTAGTTGTAGCTGCCGTCCAAGTACTCGTCATAGGCGAAGCCGAACTCCGTGGCTTCCCCTGCCATGTTGGTGATGCCGGACACGGGAGCGTGATCAAGGATGGTCCGCTTGGCCGTGGCGGAGGCGCCGTCGCCGTACTTGCCGCTGTACACGCGGGCCAGGACCGTGCCCGTCTCATCCTTGACGGTCGCCTCGAAGGAGATTTTCTGCTCGTCAGGGCTGTTCACCGGACCGGGCTTGACCGTGACGGTCCAGCCCGCAAAGTAGTCGAAGGAGATGTGGCCGTCCGGGAACGTGAACGTCTGCATCGGGGCGGCCTGGCGGGACGCCGGAGCAGGTGTCTGCACAGCCGCTGCCGTGCTGGCTGCCGGTGACGGGGTGACGGTTGCCGTTGCAGATGCTGTGACGCTGACGCTCGGCAAAGGACTCACGGTCGTGGCCGGCGCTGTCAATTGTGTGGCGTTCGGCTTCGTGTCCGGCGGTGAGGCGCAGGCCGAGGCACTGAGCAGGAATCCCGTCAGGGTCGCTGCGGCCATCAGGCGGGTGGTGCGTGATTTCAAGGTTCCCCCAACAGGAATGCGGGCCAAGGAGCCCGGGCCAGAGGTGTCTTTCATTGTCCCGCTCCTGCATCAATCATGCGTCGATTTTGGCCTGGCCATCGCTCAGTTCACCGGCGAGTTGCCCGGTCAGCCAGCCGATGCCGAGGCCCTTCATCGGGATTTCGACCGGCCACCGGCTGTTATGCACGGCGACTCGGTACTGCTCCCCCGCCAAGGTAACCAGCGTGACGTTCTCCAGGCCGGCCAGCTCGGCGTCGAGCTGGTCCTTGACCCGGGCGCCCCACTGATGGATCGGCGGCGTGGACCTGTGGTTCGTGCCCAGGCGGATGTTTACGGCTCCAGAACAGCGTCCGGGTGCACCAGCCCGTGCTTCGCTGAGAGGACATACCAGCGGTCGCAGGTTGCTTCTGCGTAGGCGGAGGCTTTCTTGAACAGCGGGGAGACGTAGAGTTCGCGGGCCGGTGCCGGGCGCTTCAGCTTCTGCGAGGCGCAGCCGACCAGGCCAACCGTGATTGCGTTGCTCATTGCCGCTCCAGTTCATCGTCCTGAATGCTTCTATGCGGCAAGCCATGCGTAGAGGGACCGGCCCGGCCCGGCCCGGCTAGTCTTTCGGCCTGGGCGGGCAGGCGATTCCACCGTGTTGGCTCGGTTACCAGAGAACTACCCCGACGGCTCACATTCCAGCGGCTGTGGCCCGAAGCCTTGCCGGCCATCACCGGAGCGCCCGGAGGTACCTTCTTCGGACTACACATTGGGCGAGCAGGAGAAGCGGAAAGAGCAGCCGCCATGGTTGTCGTTGTGCCGCTCGGGTGAGCGAGCGGATGGTGAGATGCACGTCGTCGCCGCGACGGTGGACAATGAAGGCTTCCTCGCCGTCGACGGGGTGTCCCGGAAGGGTGCGGTAGGAGAACCCGCTCCTTCCTGCCTCTTGCGCGACGGATACCACCTCCACTGGTTCCACAACGGTGAGGCCGCATGGGTGCGCCGTTACGACGACACGGGCGCCCGGCGACACCGGGTTCTTGGAGTCAACTGCAAATCCACTCGCGGTTTTTACCTTCCACCTGAGCACCTCGTCAGCTGCGCGCTGCCAAACCGCGTCACCATTTCCGACAAAAGCCGTTGCTTCTGAGCGGCGGTACCTCCGGCCGCTGGGAGGCCATTGGTCAAGGTGCGGGCTCGTCATGCCTCACCATTGGCCGTAATCACGGCGGTCAGGACAAATCCCATATGTTCCCCCAATGTCGCTATCCGGACGCTTCAATGCCTACTGTAGAACAGTGGTGCTTCGGTAGGTGCCATCATGCCTTGATGCTCGATGGGACGCCCGTCGTCTTTGCATCGACCCCCGCCCACGTCCGGCTAGTCTTTCGGCCTGGACGGGCAGGCGATTCCGTCGCCGTCCGGATCCAGCTGCTTGGTGTAACCCGGTTCGCCCTTCTTGAAGGGACCCTGGCCGCCAAGCCAGACCTGGTCGCAGCTCGTGTACCGGTAGGTCTTGGGAGGGGTGTCGTCGGCCGGCTTCTTCGTGTGTGCCGGCTTCGGCTTGTGATGCGCCGCCTTGGTCGCTGCGGGCTCGGAGGCTTCCGAGATCGATGGCTCGGTCCGGGCGTCCGCGGAGTCGGCGTGTGCGGCCAAGCTACCGATCGTGCCGGCAATCAAGGCCAGGAGGATCAGAGCCGCGGCAATCCAGACCACCGGTTTAGGCCGCCGCCGGGTGGGTGAGGGCGGGGCGGGCTGGTCGAGCTGACTCACGGGAAGAAATTCCTTTGCTTGGGCGAACGCCAGATCCCATGCGCAGAGATCGTCGTTGGCCCATGCCGGAGGCAGGCGCTCCCCAGCCTATCCCGCTGAGAAGCGCCTGCCGTCGCGGGTTCCTACTTGTAGCTCAGGCTGAGCAGCAGGGTCTTCAGCTGGGCGTAGCGGGCGGTGCCCATGAAGTCCTTGGCGGCGGCCGGGGTGGCGAATTCTGGCGTCTTGGTCGGGGCGAAGGTGACGATGGCCTCCATGATCCTGTTCGGCAGCTGCAGAACCTGAGGCCCGCCCCTCTGCCTACTCGAACGTAAACGCCCCCGCTGGATTGGATTGGTATTCGCCACGCATTAGCCACGTATCCCCTGCCTTCACCATCGGGAACCACGTGTACATCTGGCCCTTGAGGGTGCCGCCCTCCTGGCAATGGACCACGAGCGTCACGTTGCCGGTGAAAACCGGAACCTGGACGCCGTTCGCGTCAGGTCCCGCGGTCAGCGTGGCGATTTCCATGTTGGTTGCATACGGCTTGTCAGTGTCCGTGCACGTCTGACCCGATTTTGCGTGGTAGGTGTAGTTCGGCTTGCCGTCCTTGCCCAGACGGTAGCTGGTCATGACCGGAAGCTCCTTTTTAGAGCTCCAATCCGACTCAAGCTTCTTGAAGGCCGCATCATCGACGAGGGGTCTTAGCTTCGCGGCGGCTTCGTTCCAGTTCCCGTCTGTGGGAACGAAACCTTCAACCGTGTACTCGGGGTGTTCATCGAACATCATGGACAGAATCTTGAGTCCGGCTTTGGCGATCGGAGTGGAGACTTTGCGGTCCTGGCCGAACTCGTGCACCCAATCCTCGTCAAGGACAGTCATCGCAGGGTCGAAGTCCGAAACCTTCTTCTGATGCTCCTGGCTCGGCTTTATCACCGGCTGAGCCGCAGCCGGCGCGGTTGAGCAGCCGGTAGCGGTCAGGGCCAGGGCGGCAAGGAGCCCCACGACTCCGGCCATTCTTGTAGTGCGGTGTTTCTTCATGATGTCCCCCAAATAGTGAGTGGTTACGGGTGCTGCTGTCTAATAGTCGCCGATGAGTTCGGCGGTAGCGATTCCGCGGGCCAGTAGGCCGGCAGGCGTTGTCTCGGGTCAGCGTTTGCGGCTCACCGTAGGGCGGGTGAAGGCGTTGACGTTCCGCTCGGCCAGGACCTCGGCGTTGAAGGGGGCCGCTCCGTAGAACTGGTCGCTGAACGGGGTGCTGGCGAACAGGAGCATGGCGTCATCCGAGTGCAGGGCGGTCATCCGGAACAGGGTCATGGCCGCTCCCCCGACGCCGCCGAACGGGCCAGAGGTGGAGCCGTACCAGGTCTCCCAGGAGACCACCGACCGGAAGACTGCCAGGCCGGTGGCGCCTTTCGGGATCAGGCCGGAGTTCTCGAGCGCGATGAGTGACTGGTGGGCGGCGTCGGCATGGCGGCCGCCGAGGAGTTCGTCGATGAGCTGGTCGGTGATGGTTGTTGCTGACACGGTGGTCCTTTCGGGACTGTAGAGAAGGTGGCTGGGGCGGGTCGTCACCGGGGCTACTCCAGCACCCGGCCGCCGCCGAGCTCGGTGTTAGCCAGTTCGCAGACGTCGTACCAGCCGGGAGAAGTGCGGATCAGGACCTGCGTGTAGCTGTCCAGGCCGCGCGGTCCCATCGCCGTGAACAGGGCTTCACAGACCTGCGACCTGATCCAGGCGTGCTCGGGTCCGGGCGTGATGATGCCGGTCTTGCCCAGTTCAATGCGGCCGTCCCAGTTTCGGCGGATGCCGACCATTGCGATGCCCAGCTCCCGGGTCTCCTGGTTCTCCTCGACGAAGATGTGGGTGACCGGCACCGGGAGGGTGGCCTCGGCGATAATCCGGGTCATGACGGTTCTCCCGCCGGCTTGCCGTGGGTGGCGACCCAGGCGTCCAGGGAGTCGTGGACGGGTGAATCCATGACGAGGGCTGCTGGGTCGTAGAAGCCGAGGCGTTCTCCGATGCGCATCATCTGGTTGGCGAAGCCTTCGCGCTCCATGGTGATCAGGGCCCCGGCGCAGTGCTTGGAGTCCCCGGTGACCTCCCCGGCGCCGTCCTCGGATTCGTAGGAGACGGTCTTGTGGCAGTGGAATGAGGCGTCCGCGTGTAGGGAGTCGGCAATGTCCTGGGCGCGCTCTCGGTCCAGGAACGGTGTCCGGTCGGACCGGAACGGGCAGTCCCCGCAGGGGCGCTTCAAGGCGAAGGGGCGGAAGGTCACATCGGTGCTCATGGCTCCCATGTGTGCGGACCGGGCCGATGCCGTCATCGGCCTGGAAACAGGGACAAGACTCCCGGTTCCCGGCTAGAGTCTGCGGTGGGGGAATAATCGCGCGGGCCGGATCCCGGCCATAGCCATCCCCCGCGGGTTTCGAACAAGGTCGGGGAAATGAATAACAGGGGGATTTTGCGCCGGTCCGTGGCGGCTGCGGCAGCTGTGCTGGCAGTAGCTGCCGGGCTACTGACGCCAGCGGGCCCGGCTCTGGCCGCGGGGCCGGTACAGGCCGTCACCGCCGAGGCGACCGTTGAGCCGACCATTGAGTTGGTGCAGGGGACGGGCAAGACGATGGCCATTACTATGAAGAACGGCATCGGGCTCATCGTCAGGCTGCAGATTGAGAACGCAAACGGCGAAAAGTCGGAATGGACGGCTCCGGCCGCGGCCACAAAGGCCACCTACACGGTCATCGCACCATACAAAATTACTGTCACGGGCATCTCCTGGGCCCGGGCTGTAGCGCTGAAGAATGGCGTCGAGGTCGCCTGGAGTGGGTACTGGAGGTGGTGGGAAGACGCCGGAACAGTAGCGCCGACACCGAAGGTCGATTTCAGCGAATCGGGTTCCCCGAGTTACCCGGCCAAGACGCTGCGGTTCTCTGGTCTGGGCTCCGGGCTCACCGCAACGACCCTCGCCCTCCAGCGCCAGGATGCCGGAGTGTGGAAGACCGTATGGACCTCGCCACAGCTTGCGCCCTACGAGCCCTCGGCGTATTTCCCCGCCTACACCTTCAAGACGGAAGGGGCGGCATCCTTCCGGGCTCTGCTGATCCGGGGCGGCAAGACGATCGCCACGTCGCCGACGAGGACCCTCACCTATAAGAGGCAGTCGACCTCGGTGTCCATGCCGATCAGCAACTTTGCACAGGACATGAAGCCGTTCGGCACCGCGGAAGGCCGCGTCGCTGCGGGAACGCAGTGGTCCCAGACTTACCGGCTGGATAATGCAGTGTCGGACCGCGCGGGCCGGCTCCAGGAACTCCGGGGCAGTACCTGGGTCACTCTCCAGGAACTGGCCTTCAAGAAGTCCAACGGCTACCAGGCCACGATGAAGTCCCCACTGACGGCGGGCACCGTCACGCGCAAGTACCGGGTCACGATTGCCGCCAGCGCCCAGGAGCGGGCCTGGACTTCAAGCACGTCCACCATCCAACATGTGGATCCAGCCCAGTACACGGGGTACACCAAAGCTTCCTACGACTACATGAAGCGTTATTGCCCGAAGCAGGTCATCACCTTGCGGGGCCCGGGGACAAGCTACGCTCGTTATCCGAGCTATCAGATCCAGTTGGCGACCGGGATCGCCGACAAGAAGGGCTTGCAGTTCATTTCGTTGCACGAGTGCGCGCACATCGTCTCGTACAAGCTGTACGCCTCGGACCCGGACCAGCTGGAAAAGCGGATGAACGCCATCTTTGGGAGCCGTTCGGCCCCGGGCATCGAACAGTTGGCCGACTGCATGGCCTCAGCGATGGGCGCCGACATCCGCCTCAGCGGCTACGGCACAAAGAACTGCACCGGTGCCCGCGCGGACGCCGCCCGGAAAGTCCTCGCCGGCCAGAAGCCCTAGCGGGGCAAGACCCGACCCACCGGCATGAAAAAGCCCGGCCATCCCTTGGGCTGGCCGGGCTTTCCTGTGGTGCCTCGGGCGAATCTAGGCGGCGTCGGCCTGGTTGAAGGCAGCGTCCGGGACGAGCTCCCAGTCGCCCGGTTCGTGGATGAGGCGGCGGACGATGCCGTACTCGCCGGACATCCGCAGAATGGGCGCGTCAATGAGGGCAGCTTTGGCTGCTTCGAGGGAGCCGTGCATGACGATGTCGTTGCGGCGGGGCAGGAACTTCACGCCGTACTCGAAGTAGGGCTCTGCGTGCTCGGTGAACTCGGCCTCGAACTGCTCCTTCGTCAGTAGCAGACCGGGTCCAGATTCGGGGACGCCGTTCTCGACGCGCTGGATCCGGTAGAGGCCCTTCAGCGGGGCGGTGATGGTCTCCTCGCAGCGCGCAGCGTGACGTTGCCGTCGGCGTCTTCGAACGGACCGTAATCCAGGTGGAACCACATGAGGTCCTCCGGGGTGTCCAAAATGGTCACTCGGTATTCGGCGGGCTAAGTATCGGAAGGGTAGTCATGGCCAGTCATGTGTGCGGAACGGGCCCCGCCGCTCACCGCCGTCGGCGGAGTCAAAGCGCCCGGTGCTGCGGTGATGGTCATAAGGTTTCTTTCCGTTTCGTGCCTCCACTTCCAGAGGGGGCGTGGCGCGCAAAACGAAGGAGTCTGCAGGAGGCGGAGGCGCAGCCGCGCTAAGCTTCGAGCATCACTCGAATTTCCCTTGGGGGGACCTTGAAAGCCTTGACTCTCGCCCGGCCCGTGGCCGGGCTGCTCACCGCCACCCTGGCATTGCTCGCACTTGTTGCCGGGGCGGCGCCGGCCCAGGCCCTGGCATACGACGCCATCATCACCGGAAAGGTCGTCGGACCTGACGGGAAACCGGTCCCCGGCCTCTTGGTCAGCCCGTACACCGACGCTGACCAGCCCTTTGCATCGTCCGGGCAGGATTGGGCCCAATCCACGCCCACGCAGGCAGACGGCAGCTACAGCTTCAAGGCAGACAGCTCGACCGTCTACAAGGTGCGCATCTCGGATACTGAAGGGTTCTATGACGCCCGAACAGGGACCGTCCGGAACCCACTGACCTATGCCGACAAGTGGTACGGCGGCAAGAGCAATTTCGACGACGAAGCCGGCTACAACTCCGCGAAGAAGATCGTGATCTCGGCCCCCGGCGTCATCAACCTGGGCACGTCCACGGTCGTCCTCGGCACCCTGCCCAAATACGGCGTCACCGCTGCCCCGACCATCACCGGGGAGCTGAAGTACGGCAAGCAGCTGTTCGCCTTGCCCGGCACCTGGTCTCCGCGCCCCCTGCTCGGGTGGAAGTACATCTGGTACCGCGGAACGACGCGCATCGGAGCGGGCCAAACGTACACCGTGACGGCGGACGACATCGGCGCACAGATTCGGGTCGTGGCCAGCGCCTCGCTCTGGGGCGAGTTCGGCTACACAGAGGCAAAGTCGGCATGGGCCAGCGTCCCCGCCGTGAAGCTCCCCTCCCCCGGCGTCACCATCACGGGGACTGCCAAGGTCTACGGATACCTGACGGCAAGCCTTTCCGTCCCAGCAGGGCTGACCCAGTACGCCGTCAACGACATGGCCGCACCCCAGTGGTACCGGAACGGAACCCCCATCAAGGGTGCGACCTCCCTGGCGTATCAGCCAGTCCCCGCCGATGCCGACGCCGTGCTCAGCTTCAAAGCCGGCCCCGGCCTGATCCATCCGGCTGTGCAGTCCAAGAAAATCGGCCCCGGCACGTTTACCTTGGTTACGACACCGGTCATCAAGGGCACACCTAAGCCCGGTTCCACCTTGACCGTGTACGTCGGGGGCTGGCAGCCGACGCCCACCACCTTCACGTACCAGTGGTACCGCTCCGGCGTCCGGATAGCGGGGGCCACGGCGAAGTCCTACAAGCTCACCGCCTCCGACGCCGGCAGGACCATCATGGTGAAGGCAACCGGGCTCCGAACAGGATTCCAGACCACGGCCTCCACCTCGGTCCGGGCGCTCAGCTAGACCACATACACACGCGGACATGCAGAAGGTCGCGTCGATGGTGAGGCTGCGGAAGGCTAAACGGTTGCCTGGAACGTCGTCGCGCGATCGGCACGATGGAGGTCATGTCGACCTCGGGTGAGTGGGCATCCCAGCTCGTCGGCCGGCCGCTAAACCTGGGCAACACCCAAGACAACATCGTCGCCGGTGTGGCCATCATCGCAGCCTTGCTCGCCACCAACCCGAGCAAGGAGATCGCCATCGCCTCCTACTAACAGGGCCAGTATTCGGTGATGAACCGGGCATGTACGAGGACACCAAGGACTAGTCGCCTCCGTCCTCCGGCACCAGAAACCTTTCGCTAGGACAGAACAGAGGGCCCTCACCGTTGATGGGTTGGTGTGGGCCCTCTGCTAGGCGACTCGTTCGGGAGCATCTGGTGGCAGCGAAGGTGCGGGCCTACTCGAGAAGTTCCCGGGTGTCTTCGGCGGCTTCGTACAGCCCCCCCGTGCCTGAAGGGGTGGAGGCCATCTGATCCAGGGCGCCCAGCGGCGGGAACAGTTCGGCGGGCTTTCGATGGTGCCGACCAAGTCATAGGCGCGGGGGGCTCCTGGGGATCCGTTCCGTTGAAGGGTCGCGGGGTCATGCTGAGCAGGCAAAGGCAGCCGGAAGAGCCGCCGCTCCGGCTGGACCACCCGTCCGGTGACCGGGTCGATCAGGGGGATGTGCGCGACGTGGACGGGCTCCAACGGGCGCAGTGCCAGACCCAAGCGGTTTCGGGCGATGTTGGCCACCCTGGTACTCGGGTGGTCGATGAGCTGCCAGAGCGTCTGCGACTCGGTGTCCTGGTCTTGGACGAGGACGACGCGAGCTCTCCGACCTCCAGCAGGAACTGTGGAAGACCAGCGGAAGATGCAGGACCGGATGGCCACGGCCACTGTAGCTGCCGGCCGGGGAAAGACAACCGCTGGATCGACGGCGGGCAGCTTCGCTTCACGCGGCTACCGGGAACCGAATATCCGGCTCTACTGACGGCCGGGTCAGGGCTGCCTTTTTCTTTCGGCGTCCATGAGCACATCAAAGCTCTCAAGACCGTAGTCCGGCGGCGTGAGCAGAGCTACGATGCGTGACGCCTGGTCCGGCTTGCGCACAACCTTGACCTCGACACCGGGAACGCCGTTGATGCTGAGCGGTACCCCCCGCCGGTTGTCCTCGATCAGGGATCGTATCTTGCCCCGCGTGACCTGTGCGTTCGGGTCCCCGGTCAGCTCGAGGATGAAGGCGTTCACCCGCGCTGCCATGTCGGCAATTGTTGCCCTGTCACGCTTGACGTTGGTGGAGATCGTGACCACCATCGCGATGGTGGCTATCAAGGTGCAGACACCTACGAGGACGCTCATGTCCCGAAGCGGGACGATGAAGATCATGAGCAACAGGCAGAGGAGGAAGGTCAGGAAACCCGATCCGATGAACATCGAGCCAGAGTCCTTGAGGGGGAGCCCCGTCCATTGGCTGTCGCCGAACCCTGCGATGTAGTGCTCTGTGGGCTTTGCCGGCATCCTAATTCTCCTTCAATTCAAGGAGTGCCTCGGCCAGTACAACGGCCTCGCGGGCTCTCTTCAGGTCATCGCTCAGTCCTGCATTTGGCACCGTGGCGTCGGCGCCTTCCGTTGTCCCGGCCAGATTTTGTACGGCCCGGCTGAGCTTCTCGCGCTCCTCAGCCACCTTGCGGGACGTCGTGAGCCTTACCCTGCTGAGTTTGAGGTCGTGAAGCGGACCGTCGAGCTCAGCTATTCGCGCGTCCACGGCGGCCAGACGTGCGCCCACACGTTCGCTTCGGGTCCGGAACACGGATTGCATGTTGGCCGCGACAGCCTTCAGATCCTGGAGCCCGCGATGATTCCGCTTTTCGTCCTCAAGGAACTTCTCCACCTCGGCCTGACGTTGCGTCCACTGCCGGTAGCCGTAATCGTTTTCTTCCAGCGCCTTCATGGCGACCGCCCTGACGTGGCCGAGCGCTTTGTGGCGCTCTTTCAGGCTGGCGTCTGCGGCATCGAGCCGCCGCAGGAATTCCGCGTAGTTGTCCATGGGTTTGCTGGTCGATTCCTTTGCGTGGGCTGGACGTTTTCAGAAGTCTATGGGTAACAAGCCGTGGGTGGCGTCAGGACGACGCCGATGACATTTGAGCGGGCTCCGCACACATAATGAAGCATGAGCAATCAGACCTCCCGCCGCCGGTCCCGCCTCCTCCGTGCCGCTAGCCCTACGCTGTGGCCAACCCGGCTGCGCCTGGTACAGCTGAAGGCCGCTTACAAGGCCAACGCCTACTCGGGGCACCCGGAGGACATGCTCGACAGCATTGACCACCAGGAGTCGAAGATCCGGCGCTACAAGGACGGCCTGCGCCCGCTCAAGGCAACGACACCCCAGCGTGTAGCTGAAGCACCCTCCGCACCGGTTGTCACGAATGCCCATGCACAGGAGCACGCGCTCGACGAAGCCACGGCCCGCGGCCGCAGGGACGGTGGCCCGTTCCAGCTGGGACTGGAAGCGGCGGAGCACCGGCTTTCACAGATGCGGGACATGTACGACACCGGCCTTTACAGCAGCCACCCTGAAGAGATGCTCGAAGACATTGAGGTCGAAGAAAACCGCGTCCGCCGCCTGAAAGGTAGACCTGAGAAGGCCCCCGCACCGATTCCCGGTACGGGGGCCTTCTTGCATGGTCTGGAAGCATGGCTCAGCAAGGGGCCTGGGCCGGCTCACGCCTGAGTGCGGCCCGGATCAGGACGAGGACTGCCAGCGCAGGAGCCAGCGTGACTGCCAGGGTGGGCGCAAGGATGTCCGGTGTGTAGGCCACTGAGACGGCGTCGGCCAGGCAGAGGGTGATCGCCATGGCCGCGAATCCGGCAGCAAGAATTGGTACAGCCCGTCGTCGGCGGCCGCGGCGGCCGGCCAGGAGTGCGATGCCGAGGGCGAAGTTGCCCAACGATGACACCAGGAGCAGGGCAGCCAGCGCCGCGAAACCGCCGGACCCGGCCGTCAATGCAACGAACCAGGTAGGGAAGAACTGAACGAGCTCAACAACGGCCAGGGCGATCGATCCGACTCCCGCGGCGGTTCGCGGTCTTAATGCAGGCGGTCTGTGCACGATGGGCGGGAACGTGATGCCGCCCTGGCCAGGCGGCACCGGAGGGTGATAGTCGTCCGGCAGTCCTGGCGTCACCTGCGCGCTGTTCCCGGCCATTGCTCCCCCATCCTGCGGTTGAGCACAGGCTACAGCGGGGATCCCACGAAAAGAGGAAGATCCGGGGATTCGCCAGACGTCGGCCTCCGGGCCTTTCCGGTGCTACCCGGTCCTGTTACCCGCCAATCCAGCGGAAGCCGCAGCCCTTCACTGTGAAGCCGGAGGCCGTTGCCGGGATAGCGATCGTAAATTGCGGTGAGACGCTGATGAAGTTGTTGGCGATGATGTTGCCCTTGGCATCGGAGATCTCCCAGTAGCAGTCCTCCACCTTGTCTCCCTGGGACTGCCAGGTTCCCGGCTGGACTTCCTTACCCACAAGGTACTTGCCCGTGTAGACGAGCTTGCCGCTGGCCTGATCGGTCGCCAGGGCCTTGCCGGCGGTAGCGCTTGCCTCCATTACAGCCCGCTTGGGGTGCTTAGGGCAGAGGGTCAATGCTGCCGCAATTTCTTTGGCCTGGGCGTCGCTGACTTCACCTTCGAAATAGTGACCAGCGGTGGTGGCACAAAGAGCGTAGAGGTACTTCGCGGCGTCCGGGTCGGTGCTCTCTGCGGTGCCGGCAGCTTTCTCCGCGGCAGTCGGCGTGCCGGACGCATGGTTGACCGTGCAGAGATCGAACGGCTTCGCCCAGGCTGCCTTGTAGTCGGTGATCGTCGTGCGAGAGTCTGAATCAACAGTGCAGTCGAGCGAATACTGCAGCCCAGCGGGCGTCGGTGTCGGCGTCGACGTCGACGTAGGCGGGACGGTCGGACTCGGCGACGGAGTCGCAGACGACACTGAGGGGCTCGGAGCCGCGGCCGGGGCACCGCCTCCGCAGCCGCTCAGCAGAAGCGCGGAAAGCAAGACGGGCAGGGCAGCGGTCAGGACAGAGCGTTTCAAGAATCCCCCAGTGGTATGTGCAGACGTCACAGGCTAACAGTGCGCTGCGATTGTTACAGGACAGCCTTCAGGAAACGGCGGTCGGCCGGGACTGTGAGCGTCCGGTCGCGGTCGTTCTCGGAGACGAAGCTGATCGTGAGCTTGCCGTCCTTCGTGGTTTCGATGGCTGCCACCGTGTAGGTGACGCGGACCGGAGAGTGGCTCCACCAGCGGGCGTCGACGGCTTCGAGGACGTCACCAACGGTGAGTTCATCGGCTCGGGCGGTGCCCGCGGTCTGGAGTTTTGAGGCGCGCTCTGACATGAACGCATCCACAATGGGAGCGACGGCTTCCTGCTTCTCCTTCTCGTGACGCTCCACGCCGGCGAAGGCGAACACCCGGTCAAGGTTCGGGACCTGGTTGGCGTACTCGGCCCAGGAGTTGAGCCGCTCCGGCGCGTAGATACCGAAGATCCCGCGCCGGTCATCCCAGATCCGGTCCGCGGCCAGCGTCACCGGGGTGGCCGGGTTCTCGACAACGATGCCGCCGCCGGGGACGAAGTGGGCGCGGTAGCCGAGCTCGTGCATCTCCTCGGAGTCGTCGTTGAACTCGAACGGTGCGGTGCCGATGCGGAAGAGCTCAACGCCCTCGACCTCGAGGGCGTTCCAGCTTGTCAGCCTCGGCGTAATCCCATTCGGTGTCCGCGGAGTCCCGCCGCAGTGTAGTGTGCGAGGCGCCCTTCGACCTTGAAGCGAGGGCCGGTGTAGCTGCAGCCCGCGTCCGTGGCTAGGCCCTCGGCCAGCACGTGGCGCCCATGGGCTCGATGAGGCTGACGGCATAGCGGCAAGAGCCGGGCCCCAAGACTCAGAACCCGGCTCTCATTGGACCCTAGTAAGCCTCGATAAGCTCCAGCTCGGCGTAGACGGTTCTCCCGAGATTGTCGCGGTCGAACCGGTCAGAGTGCGAGTAAACGGTCCAGCGGTACTTGCCGGGTGTGACTTCGAAGACCGTGTACGTGTCGAAGCCAGAGCCGGCGTTGGCGGCGGCGACTTCCGGACCGGCGTGATCCAACCAGTTCTGGTAGTCGGTGAGCATCGTCGCCCAGAGGTCGGTGCAGATCTTCGTGATGACGGTCTCGTCGTCGTTGAAACCCGGGTCCTCGCCCTCACTCCAGGCGGGAGTAACAACCTGGATCAAACCGTCGGGCCGGCGGGTGACGCTGGGAGAGGTGTTGCCGACAAAGGCATAGGCGGTATTGGCGCGCTCCGCGAACTCCTTCGCCCAAACATCAAGACCAAATCCATAGTTGATGGAAAGCGGCGCCTCGATGTCGAAGTGCTTTACTAAACGCAGGTCATCGGTGGCGATCAGGCGCCCCGAGGGTACTGAAATCTCAATGACGCTGTTGCCGAGGAATTCGGATTGCTGGGCGCGGTAGTTGCTCGGAGTGGGCAGGGCGCTGCTTGAAGAGGCTTCTGCAGGTGCGCTCATAGGTTCTCTTTCTGGTTGACAGGTTCTGGGCCACTAGACATGTGTACGGCCGCAGGAAGGGCCCTCTCCGGGTGACAGATGGGCGCCTTTCCGCACACATGAAAGTTAGAGGAAGCAACCACTTCACCCGAGCAAAATGAGGAGCACACCATGGGCTCCACCCACTACTTTGAAGGCCTGACCGCCACCTCTGCCGTCATCTCCGATGCCAAGAAGATCATCGACGCGACCACCGTGACGATCTGCGGTCCGGGCGGCCAGGGGCTGCCCTGGATGGATGAGAAGGAGGGTATCTGGCTGAACGGTTTCGAGGCCGCCGACGAGGATTATGAGACGTTCTTCCTCCGCGGGACTGATGAGCCGGAGCACCCGGAACTGCGCGCGTTCTGCAAGACCGAGCACAGGCCCTACGACGTGGTCGTGACGGCCATCCTGATCTCCGCCGCTGCCCATGCCGGCGGCGATGTGCGGAGCGACGGTCAATGGAGCAACTGGAGCGCCGGCGTGGCACTGTTCGAGAAGGCGGTACGGCCGCTCACCGCGGACGAGAAGCTGGCCCTGGAACTCGACGTCGAGGCCATGCGGCCGACGGCGAAGGCCACGGTAGGCTGCGCATGACCGAATAGTGGCGCCCCGCTCGTAGGGCAACGAGGAGGACTGGCAATGCCCACAGCTAAGCAGAGGTTCTGGATTGGAACCGGCGTGACCGTCCTGTCGGTCGGTGTGGTCAGCCAGGCGGTGTCGGCAAACATCCGGCAGACCGAGCCTGCAGAACCTGACACCGTCCTCGTGGAGTTTCTGGCTCCAGGCAATGCGATGCACGCCAAGGTGAATTGGACGACTCCCGAGGGATCTCAGACGTACAGCGGTGAGCTGCCGCTCATGAACACGAAAGGCTCCCAAGGGGTCGCCTATCGGCTGCCGGCCGGGTCGGCGGTATCAATGAGTTCACTCGTTCCTGGTCCGCGCGCATGATGATGCGAAGGTAGCCAGGCTTCCATATGGTGGGGGCGACGAAGTCCACCTCACGCACATGCTTGAAGGGAATGACGCGGGGGCTGACCGCCTTCTTTTCCGTCAGGGAGACCATCCGGTCGAAGGTCAAAACGACAGCGTCGTCCGTCAGGGCCGCGTTGCCTTCAATGCTTTTGAGATCCATGCGTCGAATCCTAGCTTTCAACGGCGCCCAGCAATGTACGCGTTCATTAGACGGCGTGGCAGGTGTGAGATTCAGAGCAGGATGAGTCTATTTCATCTTCTTGGACCCATCCGACCTCCCTGTCAGCGCTGAATCAGCCGCTCCTTCATTTCAAGTTAGCTGATACTCTCGCGTCGTCGTTCGGCTGTCCGCGTCATCTACCGGTTCATCACGTCACGTCGGACCGCGCCGACGCCCATGGGCATGCGACGGGTATGTATTGATTCCGCCCTTCGGCAACGCCCTATTGGGGCTCAAACCGGTCACGGTGCTCCGTGATCACCCCTTGTTCCATGTCGCCGCAGTTACTAGTCGCACATTTCTCTTGTCATAGACCCTCCACGTTTGAAAAGTTCGGACGTGCGATTGCTTCGCTTCAAACCACTTGATGTCGTGGCGGTCCAGGAAAACAAACCACGTTCGGAGTTCCTTCGCATAGGGTCTGCCCCGTAGCTCTGCGGTCTGCCGGATAGGCCTCTCTAAAATAATCGCCCAACCTGTAAATGTTTCGGTTGTACTCAACGCAACAGTCTCAGGCTTCGAATTTGCACGCATAGACTGCTGGGGTGGCGAATACGGGCGAACGGTTGCAGCTGGCGGCAGCTGGCGGTGTCACGATTGTGTCGACTCTTGTGGCCCTCCACTTTTCCCAGCCAGCCTTCGTTCCGGTGCCTCCGCTGGAGATGCCTGGTGCGATCTTTGTGGGCGTAAAAAAGGGATCGGCCCCGGCACCTGTTCGAGTGGATGTTGGGCTGAGCTTCCGGCCCTCTCCGGGCCTGACTTCATTCGACATGTTCCTAAGGGGAGATGTCGACGCCGCTGTCCCGCCGGAACAGGCTGGTGACTTGATGATCGGGTTCTGTGGAGCAATGAAGGACGTTCAATTACGCAGGACGAGTGACGGCGAAGAGCTTAGATTCGGTCCTCCAATAGCCCCGTCGAATACGGAAATTTCTGCAGGTTCGGTCGGACTCGAGTATTCCCTGAGCGATGACTGCGTTATGACCGTCATCAGCAAACAAGACTTCTCGGATCAAACCGTCGGAGAAGCCGGCATCGGCTGGGGCGTTGCCCTCGAGGGAGAAACGACGGCTCCGACTGAAGCCGTCGCGGGCGCCCGGCACCGGTATACCTTCCCTCGTATCGCAACCCTGACACTACCTGTCGAGGTCCTGGACATTGAATCTGTGACTGCTGAGTCCATTGTCAGCATCAGACCTGAGGGCCTTCCAGCCGAGTACGTGCCAACAGTTTCAAGCCCAGAAGTGCAAGATCCGACAGCCCCCACGTGGAACCTTCCCCTTCAGAGTGCTGACAAAACCGCAGGATTTCGACTGACTGGCGTCGATCAGCGACACGAGGCGGCCGTCCAGCGCGACCTGTTCGTTGCGTCCGCCTTGGCAGGTATCGCGGGTGGTGGCCTGATCTGGTTTTTTGGAGCCGCGGGTTCGTTCGTCGATGCACTTCTCCGAAAATTACGGAAAGACAAAGCGCCTGTCATTGATGAGGCGGGTGAGCTGACGTCATCTCCTGCAAGTAGGAACGGTGTCCCGGATTCTCCGACCTACCGTCGTTTGGTCGCGGTGTCTCTACTTTCAGGCATTGCTGCATCTACGGTCGCTTGGCTGGTCAGCAGACGCAAGCCTTAGTTCCAGGGTTGATGATCCGCCCCAAAGCACTTGCGCTTGTGCACCAGCGCTTACCCCGGAAGATGATCCCTTACCGCGGTGCTTCCGCGTTCGGCGCGGAGTGGGTCGATTCGATCACCCCAACGGAGCAATCGCTCGGGCCGTCTTGGCTTCCTCCTGGCTACTCATTGTCGGAGCCCGAGAGGGCGGGTGCGAGGAGCTTCAGCAAGACAGAGAAGTCGGGCACTAGGTCTGGGCGCTGGATGTAGTACGTACGTGTCACATCCGGCGAAGCGTGGCCAAGTTGTGCTGCCGCAGCCTCGTCATTGACGCCTTCGGCCACCAAGGTCGCGACAGTACTTCGGAATGCATGGGGCGTAACCCGGTCATGAATTTCTGCGGCTTTCAGGGCCTTTCGCAGGTTCGTCCGGAGGTTTGAGGGTCGCATATAGGTGCCATTGCGCGTCGGGAAAACGGGACCAGAAGCGTCGTGAGCACTATCTAAGCGCCTCTTCAACATTGCCGTTACCCAGTCAGGCAACTGGATGTTCCTAACGCTCGAGTCAGTCTTGGTTTCGCTTCGGAAGAAGAGTGGGCCTTGTTCGACGAGCCCACCTGTAACAGAAAGAACCGCTGGAGACCTTTGCAAATCCACATCGGCCCAGCGGACAGCAAGGACCTCACCTATTCGAAGGCCAGTGCCAGCGAGCAAGGTCACAACGTCAGCGAGGCGGCTGGTCGGGCGGGGACCTCCAATCCCTGGTTCAACGTCTCGGAGGGCGGCTGCTCGGTGAGCTGCCGCTACCGTTTCGTAATTCAGCGCCACAGGGCTTTTGCGCGGTTTGGGAATCTGGGATACCCCAAGAACAGGGTTGTCGTGCCGGTTGGGAAGCGGCGCCGGTTTTCGTCGTTCAAGCCATTCCTCGGCAACCTCCCCAACAGTGAGCTTGCTGGCACTCGCGGTCGTTTCGGCGGCCAACAACGCTAGTTCGTGCATCTCCTTGAAGGCACGCTTCAGTGCCGCCTCAGCCGCGCTTTTGGTCCTGCCGGTACGCCGAAGTTGGCGTGTTCTGCCTTCCCCATCGCGATAACGTGTTCGAGCCGCCCATCGTCCCTCTCCGTCCTTGCTTAGGGTGATCCGGCCGGTCTCCCACAGCGGTATCGGCGCCCTGCTCACGATGCCACTCGTTTTGGCTGGGCATTGATCCATGCCTCGACGTCTTCGCGGCGGTAAAGCGTTCGGCCTCCGCCGAGCCTCGTGTACGCCATGCCTTCATCCCGGCTGGCCCAGTTAGCGAGAGTTCCGGCCGACAGGCCCAGGTACGCTGCCGCTTGCTTTCGCGTCAACCATATGGCCGCTGTGTCTGTATTTAGTGAGTTGGTCATGTTATTTCTATGCGGCCACGTCGGTGACGGGGGTCGCCTTTTGGTACTTGCGTCATCCGGTGCGTGGCCGACGGTCGCGGGCACGCTTTTGGCACGCTTTGTTCGGTAATCGGCGTGAACCTCCGGGTATGTCCAACGACCGGGACGCGTCGAGATTCCGCAGAATTCGGGCGTGTCGTGGCGCTCCGGGAGCGGTGATGAATTCCTCACTCGTAATGAGAAGGTCGCCAGTTCGATTCTGGCAGGAAGCTCGGGAAGAACCCCGTATCACCGTTGACTCAACGGGGATACGGGGTTTTTTATTGGTTGCGGCGGGACGGGCCCATACGGGGCCGCATAGGGCCAGGGCACACAGATGGCAGGTTGCACCTTACTTGGCGCCGCCCGTCAGCGTGACCTCTGTTTATGTGGACGTGGTGGACTCTTCCCGTGCCCGTGTTGCGCCCGGTGGCAGCCGCTCCCGGCTGGGAACCCCGACCAAGAAGAAGGCCCCGCAGCCCACGAGGGCGGCAGGGCCTTCTTGTAGTTCGTGCGGGGTCAGTGGGTGCGCCCGGATGCTTATGCGGGGACGTCGAAGCGCTGGCCCTCGGGTTTTGATTCCAGCAGCGTGAAGACGAGGAGAATGATGCCGCCGATAAACGGGATGAGCACGATGAGGTACATCCAGCCGCTGAAGTTCGCGTCGTGGAGGCGACGGACCGTCAGGGCCAGGGACGGGACAATGACTGCCAGGAACCAGACGGCTGCCAGGATCAGCCCGACCATATAGGCGGGGCCGGGGACGCTGGCGCCGTTGGGGCCCAGTTTTGCGCCGGCCGCCCCACCAGCAAGCATGATGACGTTCAAGACGATCGAGACGAGTCCGGAGACGAGCATCCACCACCAGTATTCGCTCCGGCTGGCGCGGCCGGAGAACGTCCCGTACTTCTTGAAGAACCGCGACGCGGCCTCTGGCAGGGAAGCGCCGTAGAGCGGTGCCCAGAGTGGCACGGGCCCGGATCCCTGAGCCGGGTACGCCGCAGCGGCGTACGGGTTCGGCGCCCACCCCGGGTTCTGCCGGGGCTGCTCGCTGGGCCACATCTGCCGGCTGGTGCCTTGCTGAGAATTATGCGGATCTGACATGTGATGCTCCTTCACTGGTGTGGCGGGTGGATCCGGGAGGGTCAGGGGACGTCGGCCGCGGCGGAATCGCTGAAGTGTGGCGCCTGGCTCGGCGGGGGCAGGACATGGGGCTGGGCACGCTCGGCTCCGCGGCGTTGCGCGTTGTGGACCTCGAGGCGGTGACGGCCTGCGATGACGGAGCTTGGGCTGCTGCCGAGTAGCCGGCGCGGTTGTGCCATGGTTCCCCCATTACCGGGCACCCCAGCGGGCCCCCGGCTGTCATGCTACCGGCGTTTTCGTCCCGTGGGCACTATGGCATCCCGGAATGTTTCCGCAGGTCAGGGAGCAGAACGGGCCGACACCTTGGTGTACCGTCCTCAGGGACGGAAGCTGCTCGACGAGACGGAGGTTTGGTCGCGGGTTGGGCGCGGTTTAGGCGGCGCAGACGAAGGTAACCCTCAGAGATGCGGTGCCGCTAATTGCAGGTGGCGAGAATCCCGGCGATGGCGTCGTGCTCGGGACGGGTCATCCACAGTTTGTACTTGGCCTTCACAGCCGTCTGGCGGGCGACGTATTCGCACCGGAACGCCTTGTTGGCCGGGAGCCAGGCATCGGCCGAGGAGTCTGACTTCTGCTGGTTCGCGGGGCCGTCGGCGGACATCAGGTTCAGCGGATCGTTGGCGAGCTGGAGGCGCTGGCCGGCGCTGATCTGCTGGGCGCCGGTCTGCCAGGCCAGCGACAGGGGAATAATGTGGTCGATCTGGACGTCCGCCGAGTTCTCACCACGGGTGAAGGTGATGGTCTTGCCGGTGTATTTGTCGGCAAGCTTGCCGGAGGCGATGACGCAATCCCTGGTCCCGGGCTTGGTCGTCACGTCGGTGAGGTCACGGCGGAGCATGTCGTTGCGCGTGTCGCAGCCGTTGTGGTCCACATCGGACCAGGCGGGACCGAACTGCCCGCGGCTGTACCCGGTCTTTGGGGCCTTGCCCTTCACCGGGATGGACGCCAGCTGGGCTACGGCCGCGGCGGCCTCGCCCGGGTGCGCGGTGCCGGTGCCGGGAGCCTGGGACGCGGCCGCGCTGTGCACGGCGTCAGCGACTTTGGCGCCAACGTGGGCTGCGGCATCACAGCCGGCGAGGGAGCCTGCGAGAAGCAGGCCGGCAAGGACGGTCAGGGACTTGGTGGCGGCGGAGCGGGAGATGTTCATGCCTATCATGAGTGCGGCGAAAATGACCAGATTACCCGCACCCCGTTCCGCGCCCGCGCAGGCCGGAGCATGGAGTCGCTCACGTGCAGCTGTGGCCGCGGCTCCAATCTGCTTCTCGTCAACACGTTGCGCGGTGAGGGCGTCCTTGCGCGGCCGGCTACTTCAGGGTGAGCACCGGGTTCACGGGAGCCTTCAGCGAATCCACCTGCAGGCCTACGGACAGTTTCTGGCCGGCGGCGACCTTGGTGGCCCAGTCCGAGCCGCTGCAGGTCACCGACACCTTGGGGAGTACCGTGCAGCTGATGCCCCAGGAGTTGGCCACCCGGGTGACGTTCGGATCGGGCCAGCTCACGCTCCAACCGGCCGCCGCCCGGAGGCCGGTGACCTCGATATTGGCCACGTAGCCGCCGGTCCATGAACTGCCGAGTTTCCAGACTGCGCTGATCGGCGCGCCCGATGTAGGGGTGGGAGACGGCGAGGGCGTCGGCGTGGCGGTCGGCGATACGGTCGGCGTCGCGGTGGCGGTCGGCGACGCCGTGGCCGTGGGCGTGACGGTCGGCGTCGGCGACGGCGTGGCGGTCGGCGATACCGTCGGCGTCGCAGTGAGGGTCGGCGTCGCGGTGACGGTCGGCGTCGGGGTGCCGTTCAGGAGGGGCGCGAGCGCGGCCAGTTTGGCGGCCTCCGGGGTGCGCCAGTCCGCCTGGACAAGGCCTCCGGTAATGCCGCTGTTCGGGTTGAACGCCCAATACGCGAAGCTCATGGAATTGGTCCCGAGGTAGGAGACGATCTTCTCCATCCACTGCTTGTCCGACGTGGTCTGCAGCGCGGTCCCGAACTCTCCGAGCAGAACCGGGGCGATGCCCTGCTTCTGGATGTAACCCCAGTTGGCATCCCACACGGCCGGCAGGTTGTTGGGGTAGGTGGGGTCGCTGAACCACTTCTGCGCAAACAGCGACGCCGGGTAGTCATGCGGGGAATAGACCACGCGGCTGGGCGTGGCCAGGGTGACCGGCTTGTTCTTGACGTCGGCCAGGCCGCCGCCCCACCAGGTGGAGGTGCCGTTGCCCTGGTTCTCGATGCCCTCAACGATGATCAGCAGGTTGGGGTTGGAGGCCAAGACGGCGTTGCCGCCGCGGGTGGCCGCGGCCTGCCAGTCGGTGGCCGCGGCGCCGCCCCACGTCGCCGCCCCGGCAGGCTCATTGTGAAGGTCGGCGCCGATGACGGTGGGATCGTTCTTATAGCGGGCGGCGAGCATTTGCCAGTCAGCGATCCACTTCGACTCCGGGTAGGCGGAGGTGTACCAGAGCGGGGACTGGTCGGCAGAGGACGGCCGGTGCCGGTCCAGGATGATCTGCAGGCCGTTGGCCTTCGCGCGGGCGATCACCGTGTCCATCAGGACCAGGGGCGTCTTGCCCTCCAGCGCGTAGGCGCGGTTGGCCCAGTAGTTCAGGTTGCCCTTGATGGATGCCGCTGCCAGGCACTCGTTGGAGAACGGCAGGCGGACGGTGTTGAATCCCATCGATTTGATGTTGGCCAGGGCCTCGTCGATGGTCAGTGTTCCCCAGAGCCCGTGCGGCATGCAGTCGGTGGTTTCCATGCCGAACCAGGACGCGGCCTTGATCGTATACGGGGCGTTGTTCGAGTCCAGGATCCTTGCGCCAGAGGTGTGCAGCCAGCCGGTGGGCGGCGTTGTGGCGGCAGAGGCCAGGGGAAGCGAGGCCGCGGCGACGCCGGTGAGGGCCAGTCCGGCAGCCACAGCGATGCCCAGAAGTGTGGCAGTGAGGCTCGGGCGCCTTCCCCCGGCGTGGAGTGGGGGATTCGAAAACGGTTTCACAGTTCCTCCGTGAGAATGGCGTGCAGGTGCGGCCTGGTTGGTGCGGCTCTTGGCGCGCGGGGCGGCACCGAGGATGAGGGCCCCTTCCGGCGGGTGCCGGTGGGTGCCGTCCGAGCTCATGGGTGTGTTGCCTTTCAGTCCGTCATTGTGGGTCCCCCCGGCCCGCACAATACGGATCGGCTCTCAAAAAGTACCAAGCTGCCGCCCAGAAAGAACCTCTTTGGCCAATATTTCCTTCTGCGCCTCGACCCGGCGACAGGCCCCTGACCTGCGTATTGTCTTTTTCCGGGCCGTCCGTCAGCCTTAGGAAATGGAACGGCCCGGGCGCAGGATGCCAGCCGGCCAGCAATACCCGCCGTCGCGGTCCGGCCAAACCGGGAATTGGCGGCACCGGCTGTGGGGCCCGGTTGTCGGCTTCGGCCTGGTCAGCCTCGCCGCGGACATGGTGTCCGACGGCGCCCGCCCGCTCGGCGGTCCCCTGCTGGCCCAGCTCGGTGCGTCCGCGCTGTTCGTCGGCCTCGTGACCGGCGCCGCCGAAGCCGCGTCCCAGGGACTCCGGCTGGTGTTCGGCCCCTGGGCGGACCGCACCGGGAAGTACTGGACTTTCACGATGGCCGGCTATGTGCTGACGGCGGTGTGCGTCCCGCTGCTGGCATTGACGCCGTTCGCCGGGACCGCCGGGATGGCCCTGGCGGCCGTGCTCATCATCGGGGACAGGGTCGGCAAAGCCGTCCGAAGCCCGGCGAAAACCGTGCTGCTCGCCACCGTCGCCGGGCCGGTTGGCCGGGGCCGCGGCTTCGCCGTCCACAAGTCCCTCGATCTGGCCGGGGCGCTCTTGGGCCCGCTGCTCGTCTCGGCGGTGCTGGTTACCACCGGCTCACTGCCGGCAGCCTTTGCGGTGCTCATCATTCCGGCGGCGGCGGCGCTGGCGATTCTCGTGTGGCTGCGCCGCCGCGTCCGGGATCCCGGCGCGGACAGGCCTGCGGCCGACCCCTCCGTACTGCCGGAGCCGCCCCGCGGGAAACCCGCCGGGCGGCCGCCGTCGGCGCTCTCCAGCGTCTTCATCTTGTTTGCGTTGGCCGGGTTCTTCTGGAGCGCCGGACTGGTCGCCTTCGGCGTCATCTCCTATCACCTGACGGCCGACGTGGCCGTCCCCGTCCCGGTGGTTCCGCTGCTGTACGCCGGCGCCATGGGGGCCGGCGCCGTCGGGGCCCTCGCCAGTGGCGTCCTGTACGACCGCGCCGGGGCGGCCGTGCTCCTGGCACTTCCCGTGCTGATTATGGGGGTGCCCGTGCTGGCCCTGGCGCCGAGCGCCGGGCTCGTGCTCGCGGGCGTCCTGGTCTGGGGCGCCGCCACCGGCATCCAGGACTCCACGGTCAAGGCGTTGGTTGCCGATCTGGTGCCCCAACCCCGGCAGGGCACGGCGTACGGGGTGTTCGCGGCGTTCGAGGGCGCCGGCGCCTTGGCCGGCGGCGCCCTGTACGGGTCACTTTATGGCGCACGGCCGGCGCTCATCGCTGCCGTGGCCACACTGCAGGCAACGGCCTTCGTCCTGCTGCTCGTCACGCTGCACCGGGCCCGGCACGCATCACCTGGCCAAGGGCCCGCGGATGGGCTGACTTAGCGCGCCCAGACCGAGGCCGCGCCGGAATGTCCCGTGATGATGCTCTGGTAAATGAAGAAGCCCCCCGCGAGGGCGCCGGCAATCAGGACGGCTCCCCGGACAATCCGGTTGCTCCGAAGGCCGCCAAGGAACGCCAGGCGCCGGCCAAAGGGCTCGTAGGTGACTATCAACATTGCCGCGACCAGGACGAAGAAGATCACGGAAAGCACTTTGAGTACGTCACCTTCCTGGGCGTGCTCGTGGACCACCGCCGACGCCGGACGGACTTTCTCCAACTGCTCGCCTGCCTGCGCGGTCAAGAGTGTTACTGGCACCAGCCCCAGTGACAACACGCCCAGGGGCCAGGCCAAGTAGCCCCACCAGCGCCGTGCCACGGCATAAACGATGGCGGCAAGACCTGCGATGGGCGCTAATACCACTACGGCGTGGACGAGCAGGACATGGGCCGGGAGCCCACCAATTTCGATCAAGTGAAATCTCCTCCAGAACGTGACGGCACCGGGCCTGATGATGGGGCAGCGAACTCGCGGCGGGGCCAGACTCCTATGATTCTTGCATGGGATCGCGGGAACTAGCGGGCATTGCCGGACCGCTCTATGCATTGCCCTACGGGGATTTCGTGGCTGCTAGAACGGCGGCGGCCAAAGACGTCAGTTCCGCGGGCGTCACCGCCGCCGAGCAGCGTGCCCTGGCGGCCGCAGTCCGTGCCCTGCCCAAGCCGTCGGTGGCGGCGTGGGCGGTGAACATGCTGGCGGCGCACAGCCCCGAAATCCTGCGGGAGCTGGCTGCGCTGGGGACGTCGATGCAGGCCGCACAGGATGCCCTGGATGCAGCGGACCTCCGTCGCCTCGCCCAGCAGCGGCGCCAGCTCCTCGGCAGCACGGTGAAGGCGGCACAGGCCTTGGCGGCCCGGCACGGACGGGCCATCAGCGCCGCCGTCGCGACGGAAGTGGAGCAGACCCTGCGGGCCGCCACCGCCGATCCGGGGGCCGCCGCCGCCGTGCAAAGCGGCTGCCTGCTCCGGGCGCTCTCGGCGGACGGGGTCGACGTCGTCGATCTCGCCGGCGCAGTGGCTGTCCCGGGGAGCCATGCGGCGACGGTGCCCGGCACTGGAGCCGCGCCTGGAACGGCCAGCGTCCGCGGGACAGAACCAGCGCCCGGCGCCGGCGGGACAGAACCGGCGGACCGGACCGCACAGCGTGGCACAACTGCCGGCGGAAAGCCGACAACGGAACAACCCCGCCTCCGGGCCGTCGGCACGGCACGGATGACGCCCACGCCGTCGGCGGTGGAACGGGCGCGGGCCGCCCTGGAGGCAGCCGAAGTGGCCGCCGCGGAAACCGACGAGGAGGCAGGCCGCGCGGCCGCGGAGCTGGCGGAGGTGACGGCGGAAACCACCCTGCTGGCCGACGAGGTGCGCGAGCTCAGGCGGCGTCTGGACGCGGCAGAAGCCGGTCTCAAAACGGCCCGGAAGAATCACGAGCTGGCGGCGGCTTTGGCGCAGCAGACGGCACGGGCCGCCGACCGCCAGCGACGCAAGGAAGTCCTGGCGCGTGAACGGGTGCTGCGGCTCGGCAACACGCCGGAGGAGTGAAGTCTTAGTGTCGGAGGTCAGTCGCACACTGGAAGCATGGAGAACAACCAGAATTTCCAGCAGAGTTTCCGCCATGATATCGAGTCAGATTTTGAGGCGGATTTCAACGACGCACAGGACGGCGCACTGTATTTCGCGGTCACCTACCTGGACACCGACTGCGGCCGGATCCGCACCGAGAGCTTCGATGACGCTGCCGCCGCAGACCGCTTCGCCAGCCGCTGCGTTGCGGGCGAAGACGGCTGGGCCGTGGTCGATGCAATTCCGGCGAAAGAGCGCCGGGCCGCCGCCTGACTCCGGGGGCTTTCGGGACCGGCGCCTGTGTCCGGGCCGTCTATCTCCGAGCGCATGGGATTGGCCGGTCACGGTCGCGGACGGCGGGAAGGTCGCGGACGGCGGGAAGGTGCCGGACGCCCGAAGGGCCTCCACCCCGTGCGGGGTGAAGGCCCTGTGCGAACGCCGGCTGGCTGCCGGCGTCTTGGGAGGTGCTTAGGCGAAGTCGGAGACGGCCGGATCCGGACCGATCCTGCCGGCATCTTCGGCGGAACGGTCCAGCCCGTTGATGGCCTGGATGTCGGTCTCGTCGAGGCTGACGTCCAGGGCCGCGTAGTTCTCGCGGATCCGGGACTCGGTCACCGACTTCGGGATGACCACGTTGCCGATGGCCAGGTGCCAGGCGATGACAACCTGGGCCGGGGTGGCGCCGTGCTTGGCGGCGATCTGGGCAATGACGGGGCTCTCGAGGAGCTCGCCGCCCTGGCCCAGCGGCGACCATGCCTGGGTGAGGATGCCCTTGGACGCGTTGAACTCGCGCAGGTCGGCCTGGCTGAAGAACGGGTGCAGTTCGACCTGGTTGATGGTCGGAACCACGCCGGTCTCATCGATCAGGCGCTGCAGGCCCTCCTTGGTGAAGTTGGAGACGCCAATGGTCTTGACCCGGCCCTGCTTCTGGAGCTCGATGAGCGCCTTCCAGGTGTCAACGTATTTGTCCTGCTTGGGCTGCATCCAGTGGATCAGGTACAGGTCCAGGGTCTCGAGGCCGAGCCGCTCCATGGATTCCTCGAACGCCTTCAGGGTGGACTCGTAGCCCTGGTCCGCGTTCCACAGCTTGGTGGTGATGAAAATTTCTTCGGGCTTGAGGCCGGAACGCTCGATGGCGCGGCCTACGCCTGCTTCGTTGCCGTAGATCTTTGCCGTGTCGATGTGGCGGAAGCCGGCCTCGAACGCCTGGACAACCACCTTTTCGGCCACGTCATCTTCAACCTGCCACACGCCGTAGCCAAGCTGGGGGATGGTGTTGCCGTCATTGAAAGTCAGTTCCGGTGAAAAAGTCATATAAGTATCCTGCCAATTTCGGCGCCCTCCGGCCAGCGACAGGGCGCCGCTAAGCTAGGCGCGTAACCGGGAATACCCGGGAATTTCGGGAAATATCGGGAAATTTCGGGAACTCCAGCCATGCCGGGGCGGGCCTGTGCAAGAGACTAATTCGCGTAGCGGCTCAGGCTGGCGTCGGCCCGCCGCCGTCGGCTTCCGCAAGCCGCCGCTCGGCGTCGCGGACCTGTTCCAGCACGGAATCGGCGCGCCGCCGCACCGACGCGGCACCCGCCGGGACCGGCCCCACTGCGAGCCGGAGCATCGCGGCCGCCTCAGCCGTCATGGCCAGGGAGTTGCCAGCCGTCGACAGGGCGCGGTGGACCCCTGCCAGCGGCCCCGGGATATCCAATCCATTGCTGGGAAAGCGCCGCTGGGCCTCCACGCAGACCTGCCGGACCCGGGGCGCGAGCGCGGAGAGCTGATTGGCGATCTCGACGAGCTCGCCGTACAGGGCCTCGTCTTCGACCCCCTCAAGGACCTGGTGGTAGCGGTCAAGTCCGCGGTTGAACCGGTCATGGGCGCGCCGCCAGAGCCCCTTGCCAAGTTCTGCGTCGTCCCTGCGGCCTTGCCGTGCTGCGCTGAAGAAGCCCAAGGTCGCGCTAAAGGTACTGGCCCGGGCCATGGTCAGGGTCCGCGGGTTCGGGCGGCTCGGGGGACTCCGCGCCGTGACGCGGCGCGGCGGCGCGGACCGGTTCGCCGTTTTCCCCGATGATGACGCCCGGCGCGATCACGGTTCCGGGCGGCAGCTGGCGCAGCTGCATTTGGGCGTAGGTGTGCTCCCTGGCGGCGTGCTGCGCCGCGATGGCCGTCTGGATGCCGTGGAAGAGCCCCTCAAGCCAGCCGACCAGCTGGGCCTGGGCTATCCTCAGTTCCGCGTCGGAGGGGGTGGCGTTCTCCGGAAAGGGAAGGTTGATCCGTTCGAGCTCCTCAACGAGCTCCGGGGCCAGGCCGTCCTCGAGTTCCTTGATGGACCGGTCGTGGATTTCAGCCAGCCGGACGCGGGCCGCGTCGTCCAGGGGCGCGGACTTCACCTCGTCCAGCAACTGCTTGACCATCGTGCCGATCCGCATGACCTTCGCGGGCTGGTCCACGAGGTCCTGAAGTTCGCTGCCCCGGGGCGGCCTGGGCCCGGCACCGGATCCACCGGCGCGGCCGGGCGGCACTGCAGCCGGTGGCGCCAGGGGCGTCCCGGGCAGGGCGTCATCCACGGGTGTGCCTTCGACGGGCACGTCGTCGGCAGTTTGGGCGCGGGGCTGAGTGTCGTGCTGATCGCTCATGGCTTCATACTCTCACGCGCCGGGCGCCCCGGACCCGGCGTCCGCCAGGAGCGGAGGGGCGGCGTCGGACACCGCTGTGCCCCACGCCGCCCCTCCCCCGGCCCGGCCGGGCCAGCTGCCCAGCGGCACCCGCTTAGCAGCACCGGCTCAGCAGCACCAGCTCAACAACACCGGCTCAGCAGCACCGCCTCAACAACACCGCCCCTGCGGGTTGGTGTCCTGCCGGTCGGTCCGGTCACGCCAGAACTCCCGCTCGGTGAGGGGACTGCTGGTGTGCCCGGCGGTCTCATGGTGCTCCAGGTACTTCTTGTAGGCATCGGCGCCCAACACTCCGCCGAGGTATGCGGCAAAGCCGCGGACCCCGGCAAGGACGGCGTTCACGTCGGGCTCCGCATCAGTGGTGCCCGGACTTTTCGAGCCGTTCTCCGGCCGGGAGCTGGTTCCACTCGGCCACGAGGTCACGCTCCGCCGCCGTGGGAACAAACCCTGCCGGAGCGAAGACACGGGAGGCCCGGGCGGGGTCTTCGTTCTCGGCGTTGGGGAGCCCCGCGGCCGTGTTCCGCAGGGCCTTGATGGTCGCCATCACCGCCGTGACGATGACGATGATGCTCAGCACCACGAAGATGATCGACAGCCATCCCTGGATCATGGTGTTGCGGACCACGGCCTCCATGGCGGCCTGGGTCTTGGCGGTCCCGAAGGACGTCTTGCCGTCCGCCAGAGCCTTGGCGAAGGCTGCGTTGTTGGCGAAGTAGCCCACCGCCGGAACGGGCGAGAAGATCTTGTAGAAGCTCGCCGTGATGGTCACGACGGCGGCGAACGCCAGCGGCGCCGCCACGATCCACAGGTACTTCGGGGCGGTGCTCTTGGCGGCAATGGCCAGGCAGACCGAGAGGGCGATGGCCGCCAGCAGCTGGTTGGCGATCCCGAACAGCGGGAACAGGGTGTTGATGCCGCCCAGCGGGTCGGTGACGCCCATGATCAGGACCGCGCCCCATGCGGCCACCATGATGGCCGTGCAGAGCCAGGCACCCGGGCGCCAGGAGTGTTCCTTAAACTTCGGGACGAAGTTGCCGATCGAGTCCTGGAGCATGAACCGGGCAACGCGGGTGCCGGCGTCGACGGCCGTGAGGATGAAGAGGGCCTCAAACATGATGGCGAAGTGGTACCAGAAGGCCATCATTGCCGTGCCGCCGATGAACTGCTGCATGATGTGGGCAAGGCCGACGGCGAGGGTGGGCGCGCCGCCCGAACGCGACACGATGCTTTGCTCCCCCACGTCCTTGGCCGTCTGCGCGAGATCACCGGCCGTGATGTTGACGCCGGACAGGCCCAGGCTGTTGACCCACGCGGCCGCGGTCTCGACGGTCCCGCCGGTCAGCGCCGCGGGGGCGTTCATGGCGAAGTAGATGCCGCGGTCAATGGAGATTGCGGCCACGAGGGCCATGATGGCCACGAAGGATTCCATGAGCATGCCGCCGTAGCCGATCAGGCGCGTCTGGCGCTCCTTCTCGATCAGCTTCGGTGTGGTGCCGGAGGCGATCAGCGCGTGGAACCCGGACAGCGCGCCGCAGGCGATCGTGACGAACAGGAACGGGAACAGGGCGCCGGAGAACACCGGACCGTTGTCCCGGCCGGCGAACTCGCTGAAGGCCGGCACGGTGATTTCGGGGCGGACCACGATGATGGCCAGCGCCAGCATCACAATCACGCCGATCTTCATGAACGTGGAGAGGTAGTCGCGGGGGGCCAGGAGGAGCCAGACGGGCAGGATGGCTGCGATGAAGCCGTAGATGATGAGGCCCCAGGCGATGGTGACCTTGTCCAGGTGGAAGAACGCGGCACCCCATTCGGTGCCCGCCACGGCGCCGCCGCCGATGATGGCAGCCATGAGCAGCACGAAACCGATCACGGACACCTCCATGACCTTGCCCGGCCGGATGAAGCGCAGGTACACGCCCATGAAGAGGGCGATCGGGATGGTCATGCCCACCGAGAAGACGCCCCAGGGGCTCTCGCCGAGGGCGTTGACAACCACCAGGGCGAGGATGGCCACGATGATCACCATGATGAGCAGGGTTGCGACGAGGGCGGCCGTGCCGCCGATGACGCCGAGTTCCTCGCGGGCCATCTGGCCCAGGGACCGGCCCCCGCGGCGCATGGAGAAGAACAGGACGAGGTAGTCCTGGACGGCGCCGGCAAGGACGACGCCGATGATGATCCAGATCGTGCCGGGCAGGTAGCCCATCTGGGCCGCGATGACCGGGCCCACCAGGGGGCCGGCGCCGGCGATGGCGGCGAAGTGGTGGCCGAAGAGGACGTTGCGGTCCGTCCGGACGTAGTCCTTGCCGTCGGCCTTGTATTCGGCCGGGGTGGCACGGCGGTCGTTGGGCTTGGTCAGGTAACGCTCAATGACCTTGGAGTAGAAGCGGTAGCCGATCAGGTAGGTGCAGACGGAGGCGAACACAAACCAGATGGCATTGACGGTCTCGCCGCGGATGATGGCGAGCATGAACCAGGCGATCCCGCCCAGCAGCGCAATGGCCGCCCACAGCGCGATCTTGGCGGGCGTCCAGGCGCGGTCCGCGGCGTCGCGGACCGACTCATCCACCGACGTCGGCGGGAGGGACGGGTCCGGAACGACCCCGTCGTCGAGTTGCGCGGTGCCACGCGCGCTGCCCTGCGTGAGGTTGTTTGTGCTTTCGCGTTGTGTGCCATCTGGCATTGTGCCCATGTCTCCTCCTTGAGAAACCCAGCTGGGCAGTCCACCGGTACAGAACTGCCCTCCGGCACCCTACCAATGCGGGCGGGTCCCGGTCGGGTCCCTGCGCCCGGCGGTGTGGATTGCGCGACGAGCGGTCGGCCCGGCTACGCCCGGAGGTTGCTGAGCTGCACGAGGCGGGCCTCGCAGAGGTCCAGCCAGCGCACCTCGGCTTCGGTCTGGAAGATGAGGGAATCCAGCACCAGGAGCCTAGCGGTGTCGGCCGGGCGCTGAAGCGCGGCCGTGTCGCGGCGGGACTTGGTGTAGTCCTGCAACGCGCGGATGGAGACCGTCCGCTGGGCCTGGACGATGGCGCCGACGTCTGTCCCGGGAATTGTGAGGCCGAGGGCGAGCTTGATGGCCAGTTCATTCCGGGGCGGATTCGCGCGGGATACCGGGGCCGTGAACCAGGAGCCGACTTCGGTCCGGCCGGCCGTGGTGATGCTGTAGATGACGTGCCCGTCGCCGTCGCCGCCGTCTTTGCGGACCAGCCCGTCGCGTTCCAGCCGGTCCAGGGTGGTATAGACCTGTCCGATGTTCAGCGGCCAGGAGGACCCGGTGCGGTCTTCGAATTCGGTCCTGAGCTGGTACCCGTAGCGCGGGCGGTCCTGCAAGAGGGCGAGGAGACTGTGACGGATAGACATGGCGCCCCCCGGAATCGCTAAGTCACGAAATCACACAGCATACACGCGCCCCAAGACGCGTGTATACCGCGTATGGAACCACGCTATCGTCTTTGGTGTCCTTGCCGCAAAACAGCGCATGCCCCGCACGGAATAAGTCGGCCCGGACCTGCGGTTTCAGGCCGGATCCGGCACCCCGCTACATGACCAGCAGGACCTTGCCCACGTGGTCGCCGGAGTCGAAGTAGGTGTGTGCGGCGGCGACCTGGTCCAGCGGGAAGCTCTTGGCCACAAGGGGCCGGATCCTGCCATCGGTCAGCATCGGCCACACGGCGTCGCGGACGGCGTTCATGATCACGGTCTTTTCCTCGACCGGGCGGGGACGCAGCGCGGTGGCGATGATGGCGGCCCGTTTCTGCAGCAGCTGGCCAAGGTCCAGTTCCGCCTTCGCACCGCCCTGCAGCCCGATCACGACGAGGCGTCCGTAGTCGGCGAGCGCATCGATGTTCTGCTCGAGGTATTTGGCCCCGACGACGTCGAGGATGACGTCCGCGCCCTTGCCGCCGTTTTGCGCGCGCAGGCTCGCCGGGAAGTTTTCCTCCGCGTAGTTGATGGCGATGTCCGCCCCGAGGAAGGCCTTGGCGGTGCCGACTTTTTCCGCGTTCCCGGCCGTCGTGGCCACGCGGGCGCCAACGGCCTTGGCCAGCTGGATGGCCATGGTGCCGATACCGCCTGTGGCTCCGTGGATGAGGACAGTTTCGCCCGGCTGCAGCTGCGCCGTCATGATCAGGTTGGAATAGACCGTCGCCGCGACCTCGGGCAGCGACGCCGCTGTGACCAGATCCACGCCGTCGGGGATCCTCAGGACCTGCCCCGCGGGCACGGCCACCTGCTGGGCGTAGCCGCCGCCGGCGAGCAGCGCCACCACCTTGTCCCCCACGGAAAACGCCTTGGTCACGCCCGGGCCGAACCCTGCGATCCGGCCGGAGACCTCCAGCCCGGGGATCTCGGAGGCGCCTGGGGGCGGCGGGTAGAAGCCCTTGCGCTGCTGGACATCGGCACGGTTAAGGCCCGCGGCCACGACGTCGATCAGCACCTCCCCGGGGCCGGCCACCGGGGCCTGAACCTCACGGACTTCCAGGACCTCGGGTCCGCCGGGCTCTGAGATATAGACAGCCTTCATGGAGCACTCCCGATTCCTAACTGGCTCCGCGCACGTTCGCCGCGATCGCCAGGTCCGATCAACATCACTCCCCAGAATATGGCGGGGAGCTGCACACGTCCGCAAGCGCACCGTGTTTTTGGTTTTTGTGGCAGCCGACTGCCTATGAAAGACTACTCGTTAGGGAAGGTTGTCCGAGCGGCCGATGGAGCTGGTCTTGAAAACCAGTGTGCGGTGACCCCGTACCAAGAGTTCGAATCTCTTACCTTCCGCGGGAGCGCAGATCATGCGCGGTTCAGAGGCCGGCCCGGGGCGATCGAAAGATCGTTCCGGGCCGGCCTTACTCGTCTCCGCCCCGGAGTGAAACTCCCGACCGGCCCAAGAATCATCTGCTGTGAATGTTGGCCGTGTTGGCGGCCAACTGGCAGCCCAAGGTAACGGTTCTGCACCGTCTTCCAGACCTGACAATAACTTCCGGCCCCATACCTGATACTGAGGTCTCGAGCGGGATAATCACCCCGCCGTCGCAAATATTGGGGGAACAATTAAGTGGGTCTCAACCGCACCGGGTTTTACGCGCATGCCACAATGGCGGGCATTGCGCTCAGCCTCGTCTTTGCCGGATGTGCATCACGGCCAGGAACTGATCCTGCCGCTGCCGCTCCGCGCTCGACCACCGGGTCCACGGCTGGGGCCGCGCCGACCGTGACGGCCACACCAACCGCCACTCCAGCACCGGTGGCGCCGACCGCCAGCGCGGCACCCCCGGTGGCGGCGCCTGCCCCGTCAGCGAAGCCTGCAGCACCTGCGCGGAAGACGTTCACTTTCCCGGATGGCCACATTTCCTTCACGTATCCGTCGACCTGGACCGTGCGCACGGTCCTCCCGCCTGCCCGAACCGTCCCCGGCGTTGAAGCGATCGTTTCCGATGGCGCCGGCAACGATCTGCTCTCACTACAAAATGGCTTTACCACTGGTTGCGCAGCTGCGCCCACCTCCCGCGAAGTGTTCGATAAGGTGCAGGCTCCGGGAATGACCGCACCGGACGGCACTAAACCCGTTTTTGGGTTCGCCGTGGAATCCTCTTCGACCCGCGATTTTTACGGAATGGGTCTCCGCGACCCTCGATACCTGGAGCAGGGCAAAGGCGTCACCTCCAACTGCGGGCTCCTCGCCACGGGGAACGGCGGGCTCACCACGAGTGTTCTTTTCAACGACCCCGCGTTCCCGACCCGGGCCGCCGCTACGGCCTGGATGGCAACAGACCAATACGCCCAGCTCAAGGCGCTGCTCATCAGCCTGAACTACGTCTAAGGCAACTCCGGCGCCGGGTAACACGCTCTCTGGCGGCACGGAACTTTCCCTCCTTCAGCTGGTTGCCCGGCGCCGTTCGATCGTGGCGTCGTCGCTTGCACTCCAGCTGGCGAGGAGGTGCAGCCGTTCCGCTGAGGGCGAGCCCGGCTCGGCGGTGTAGACCAAGAGGACCAGGCCCGGTTCCGCGGTGATCGCCAGTTCCTCGTAGGCCAGCGTGAGTTCGCCGGCCACGGGGTGGTGAAAGCGTTTCGTGCCGGACCCGTGAGTCCGCACATTATGGGCGCCCCACAGTGTCCGAAACGTCTCACTGCGGGTCGACAGTTCGCCGACCAGGTCCTGCATGGTGCGGTCGTGGGGGTCGCGGCCGGCTTCAGCGCGCATGATGCCGACGCACATTTCGCCGAACAAGTCCCAGTCGGGGTAGAAGTCGCGCGAGGCGGGGTCGAGGAACTGGAACCGCGCCAAGTTAGGGGTGCGGCCGCCGTCCCCGATCACCGGAGAGTAGAACGCCCGGCCCAACGCGTTCGTCGCGAGCAGGTTCTGGTACGGGTCGCGAACGAATGCGACGCCCTCGGTGATCGCTTCCAGCGCCCACTGCAGGCTCAGACGCGCCCCGGCCTGGACGGTCGCGCGCCTGCGCGACCGTCCCGAGGTCGGGATGCCGTCTGCGGCGCGGGCCAGATCGAACAAGTGGGCACGCTCGGTGTCGTCAAGCCGGAGGGCCCGGGAGATGGATTCGAGCACGGACGAGGACGCACCGGCGATCGAACCGCGCTCCAGCTTGGCGTAATACTCCACGCTGACGTCGGCGAGGACCGCAACTTCGCTGCGCCTCAATCCGGCCACCCGTCGGTTCGAGCCTGCCGCAAGGCCCGCTTGTTCCGGCGTCAGTCGTGCACGGCGCGACATCAGGAACTCACGCACTTCACCCCGGTTATCCATGCATCAAGGGTAAATCGCTGCGGCCAAACAAGGGGTTCCCTCCCGGTACACGTCTCACCGGGGACTCCCCCGCCCGCGGAAATCGGGCTTGACTGGCCAGAGGGTTGAGCTGTGCTTCGCGGCCTGCGGAACGGTCGACGACGTCGGGCGAGGCGCCGCTTCCGGTGGCTACGCAGCCACGCTTGACCAACCCCAACGCTGAGGCATTACCGCCACCCACGAAAGGACCCGCATGACGACCGCCCCCACCCGAACACCGGCACAGGAAGCCAGTGCCTTGGTCGACGCCACACCAGAGGGCAGCGCACAAGAAAACAGAGAACAAGAAGACAACGCACAGCAAAGACTGCCCCTGACCGCACTCGTGGTCCTGGCCGCCATGGGATTTATCCTCGTCGCCACCGAGACCATGCCTGCCGGCCTGCTTCCTGTCATTGCCGCCGGCCTCCACACCGGCGAAGGTACGGTGGGTCTGCTGGTCAGCGCATACGCCCTCGGAACGGTCATCGTCACCATCCCCGCGATCATGCTGACGCGTGGCATGCGACGAAAGCCGCTGCTGCTCGGCGGTATCGCCGGTCTCGTGCTTGCCACCACGGTCACCGCAGTCTCAGCTGATGTGACGTTGTCACTCGTGTCACGATTCTTTGCGGGCGCGTTCTCGGGAATCATCTGGGGAATGCTCGCCGCTTACGGGCGCCGCATCAGCCCGCCCCGGCACGCAGGGTTGTCCTTGGCCATCGTGTCCACCGGGGCGCCCCTCGGATTCGCGTTCGGCACCCCACTCGGCGCCTGGGTCGGAACAGCTTTCGATTGGCGCTGGTCCTTCGGTGCCCTGTCCGTCCTCGGGGGCATCGTGGCTGCGCTGGTCCTGGGATGCGTCCCCGACGCCGCCGGCCAACCGCGGGCGTCACGGCTCCCCCTGGGCCGGGTGTTCAAGATCCCCGGCGTCGCCGTCATCCTGGCCGTCATCGTCGCCTGGATGCTCGCCCACAGCACCATCTACACCTACATCGCCCCCTACCTCCGGGCCACCGGCACCGGCCTCTCCGCCAGCCTGGTCCTGCTGGTCTACGGCATCGCGTCCGTCGTCGGGGTCGCCGTCACCGGTGCGCTGCTGGACCGCCACCCGAGGCCCCTCCTTCACCTCAGCGTCACCGTGTTCGTCGCTTCCGGACTCATTCTGCTGATCGGACATGCATCGGCAATGGCCATCCTGATCGCCGCCGCGCTCTGGGGCCTCACCTTCGGCGGCGCATCAGCCCAGGTCCAGGGACCACTCACCACCGCCGGAGGCGACAACGCCGACGTCGCCAATGCATTCCTCCCGGTCGCCTTCAACCTGGCTATCTTCGGCGCGGGCATTCTCGGCGCGCTCCTCCTGACCCCATTCGACGGGCTGGTGCTCCCGGTCGTCATGATCGCCCTCGGCATCACCGCCCTGCTGCTCACCCTGTACGGCCGACGCTCGGCATTCCCGCGCCGGCTCTGACTGGCTATGCATTGAAACTGTCCGTGCCCCGTCATAGTCTCTCTGTGTCTCCACCACCCCATCTCCACACAAACCAGAGTCCGGCGGCCGCACGTCAACGGCCGCCACAGAGAGCAGGAGCCTCCATGCCCACACCCGAGCACTCCAACGGCGCACCATGTTGGATCGACCTCATGACATCCGATGCCGAGAAGGCCAAGTCGTTCTACGGTGCGCTGTTCGGTTGGACGTACCAGACCGGCGACGAAGCAAAATACGGCGGCTACATCACCGCCTGGAAGGACGGCAAGTCCGTCGCCGGCCTGATGCAGAAGCAGGAGGATCAGGCCGCGTGGCCGGACATGTGGTCCACGTACCTGCGCTCGGAGGACGCCGCCGCCACCGTCAAGGCGGCAACGGAACACGGCGGCCAGGTCTACATGCCGCCCATGGACGTCCCCGAACAGGGCAGCATGGCGATGATCGCCGACGCCACGGGCGCGTCGGTCGGCGTGTGGCAGCCGGCTGAGATGAAGGGCTATGAACTGGCGGCCGAGCCCGGCGCCCCGGCGTGGCACGAGCTCCACGCCAAGGACTACGCCGCCGCCGTCAAGTTCTACCAGGACGTGTTCGGCTGGGACACCGACGTCATGAGCGACACCCCGGAGTTCCGCTACACCACCCTGGGCGCGGGCCCGGCGGCCAAGGCCGGGATCATGGACGCGTCTGCCTACCTTCCCGCCGAGGTCCCGTCCAACTGGCAGGTTTACTTCGCCGTGGAAGACGCCGACGCCTCCATCGAGACGGCAGTGTCCCTCGGCGCCAAGGTCATCGACGGGCCGGACAACACCCCGTTCGGCAGGCTCGCCACACTGACCGACCCCACGGGCGCGATGTTCAAGATCGTGGCTGACACCGGACAGGGCGGGCAGTCCGCCACGGACGCCTAACCGGCCAGGACGCCAGAGCTCTTCCCACCTAATTACAAAAATTGTTGTAGGAAATACCGGCCAGAGCCTTCCCCGAGGGCTACTGGCCGGTATTCTGCTGTGGAGCGTCCGGTGGAGGCACCCGGACACCGCTCACCCGTATCACCAGTCACCATTGCCCGGGGCTTTCGAGCCGCTCCGGGAAGGCTGCGGCGCGTCCCGCTGGGGGGCGTCCCGCCGAATGCACGTTTAGTCCATACGTTGTTCATTCACCCCTGTTTGGATGGGCCCGGCACGACTTGACCAGGAGTTCTGGCCGGCCACTGTCCGCTGCACCCTGCGGACGCACTGCACCCTGCCCTTTACCCGGGGCACCCTAATGAGAGTTAGAGCGGATGAAAATAACACCCTGGAAAACAGCGCTGGGCTCAGCACTGTCGGCGGCGCTGATAGCAGCTCCACTGGCGGCGGCCGTGCCGGCTAACGCCACCGAACCGTTGCCGGCAGCAACCGGAACCTCGCCGGTGGTCATCAACGAGGCCTATCTCAGCGGCGGCAGCTCCGGCGCGGCCTTCAAGAACAAGTTTGTCGAGCTGTACAACGGCTCCGACGCACCGGTCTCACTGGAGGGCTGGAGTCTCCAGTACCGCTCAGCCCCGGGCACCGGTGCGCCGAGCTCGGTGGCAGCCCTGGCGGGCAGCATTCCCGCCAAGGGCTACTACCTGCTCAAGGGCGGCAGCAACGGCACGGCCGGCACCGACCTGCCGGCCGCCGACGCCACCGCCACCGGTTTCAACCCGGCCGGTGGCGGCGGCACGATCGTGCTGGCCAAACAGGCCACAGCACTCAACCCGCTGCCGACAGGCTCGGTCATCGAACCGGCCAACGTCGCGGACCTCCTCGGCTACGGCACCTCCAACACCTTCGAGGCCCAGGCGGCCGCGGCGCCGTCGGGAAACACCGACGTCAAGAGCATGAACCGCAGCAACGGCGGGGACACCAACAACAACGCCGCCGACTTCGCACTGAATGCCGCCATCACACCGACGGCGGCCAGTGGCGTTGCCGGCCCCGTGGACCCGGGACCGGGCACGCCTCCGGCCGCCAAGACCATTGCCGAAATCCAGGGCAACGGCACCGCAAGCCCGCTGGCAGGATCCTCGGTCACCACCCGCGGCAGGGTCACTGCCACGTTCCCCACCGGCGGCTTCGCCGGGTACTACGTCCAGACCCCCGGCACAGGCGGCGATCTCACGCCGGCCAACCACGCGGCGTCGGACGCGGTGTTCGTCTACTCGCCGTCCACAGTCGACGCCGTCAGGATCGGCGACTACGTCGAGCTCACCGGCGCAGTCAGCGAATTCTTCGGCATGACCCAGCTGAACGTCGCCGCGGCGGCCGATCTGAAGAAGCTCACCGAGGCCGCCCCCGAGGTCAAGGCCACCGGCTTCGCCCTGCCCGCCGACGAGGCCTTCCGTGAGTCCCTCGAAGGCATGCTGCTCACCCCGCAGGGCCCCGTCACGGTGGCGGACAACTTCTCGCTGAACCAGTACGGCGAGATCGGCCTGGCCGGCGGCACCACCGCGCTGGCGCAGCCCACCGCCGTCGCGCCGTTCGGCTCCGCGGAGTACACCGCCACGGTCGCGGCGAACGCCGCCCGCGGCATCAAGCTCGACGACGGCGCCACCACGAACTTCCTCAAGGACGCCGCCACCAAGGCCCAGGTGCTCCCGTACCTGACCACTACGGATCACGTCCGGGTCGGCGCGCCGGTGACGTTCAAAACCAACGTGGTGCTCAGCTACGCGAACAATGCCTGGAAGTTCCAGCCCCTGACCCAGCTGACGGCCGCCAACGCGGACACCGTCCAGCCGGCCAGCTTCGGCGCCACCCGCGCGGACACCCCCGCGGCGGTTGGCGGCAATCTCAAGCTTGCCTCCTTCAACGTGCTGAATTACTTCCCCACCACCGGCGACCAGATCTCCGGCTGCACGTTCTACCCGGACCGGGACGGCAACCCCATCACGGTCAAGGGCGGCTGCGACGTCCGCGGCGCGGCGAACGCGGAGAACTTCAAGCGGCAGCAGGACAAGATCGTCGCGGCGATCTCCAAGTCCGGGGCCGACGTCGTCACGCTCATGGAGGTCGAGAACTCGGCCCAGTTCGGCAAGAACCGGGACGACGCCCTCGCCAAGCTGGTGGATGCCCTGAACATCGCCACCCCGGGAATCTGGGACTACATCCGCACGCCCGCCAACGCACCCCCGCTGGCGGACGAGGACATGATCCGCACCGCGTTCATCTACAAGTTGGCCGCCGCCGAACCGATCGGCGAATCCATCATCCACAACGACACGGTCGCGTTCGCCAGCGCCCGCAAGCCGATGGCCCAGGTCTTCAAGCCGGTCGGCGCCTCCGATGACAAGAAGTTCATCGCGATCGCCAACCACTTCAAGTCCAAGGGCTCCGCCGCGACGCCGGATGACACCGACAAGGGCCAGGGCGCCTCGAACCTCGCACGCACCGCCCAGGCCAAGTCCCTGCTGGCGTTCGCCGACGAACTGCAGAAGTCCAAGGGCACGGACAAGGTCTTCCTGATCGGTGACTTCAACTCCTACGCCAAGGAGGATCCGATTAACGTCCTCACGGGCGCCGGGTACGTCAACCAGGATGAGAAGGCCAAGAACGCCGACGGGTCCGCCAAGCACTCCTACCTGTTCGGCGGCCTCGTGGGCTCGCTGGACCACATCCTCGCCTCCCCGGCGGCCAACGCCGCCGTCACGGGCGCGGACATCTGGAACATCAACTCCGTGGAATCCGTGGCGCTGGAGTACAGCCGCTACAACAACAACGTCACCGACTACTACGCTCCGGACCAGTTCCGGGCGAGCGACCACGATCCCGTGGTGGTGGGCCTGAACTTGCCCGTCACCCCGGCCAGCGTGGAGCTGAACTTCCTGGGCATCAACGACTTCCATGGCCGCATCGATTCCAACACCGTGTTCTTCGCCGGGACCATCGAGAAGCTGCGCGCCGCTGCCGCCCCGGGCGCCACGGCGTTCATTTCGGCCGGCGACAACATCGGCGCCTCGCTGTTCGCCTCGGCGATCGCCAAGGACCAGCCGACCATCGACGTGCTGAACGCCCTGGAGCTGCGCACCTCCGCGGTGGGCAACCACGAGTTCGACGGCGGCTGGGCTGACCTGCGCGACCGCGTCACTGCCGGCGGCACCAATGCCAAGTTCCCGTACCTGGGCGCCAACGTCTACGCCAAAGGCACCACCACCCCGGTCCTGCCGGAATACACGGTCCTGGACATGAACGGCGTGAAGGTCGCCGTGATCGGCACGGTTACGCAGGAGGTGCCGTCCCTGGTCACGCCGTCAGGCATCGCAGATCTTGAGTTCGGTGACCCCGTCGACGCGATCAACCGGGTCGCGGCGAAGATCAAGGCGGGCAAGCTCGCCGACGTCATCATCGTGGAGAACCACGACGGCGCCGGGTCGGGCGCGCCCGACGGCGCCACTTTGGAGCAGGAAATCGCCGCGGGCGGCCCCTTCGCCAAGATGGTCCAGAAGGTCACCCCGGATGTGGCGGCGATCTTCAACGGCCACACCCACAAGCAGTACGCGTGGGACGCCCCGGTCCTGGATGCGGCGGGCCAGCCCACGGGCAAGACCCGCCCGATCGTCCAGACCGGAAACTACGGCGAGTTCATCGGCCAGATCCAGCTGACCATCGACACCAGGACCATGTCGGTGACCGGGTACAAGGCCGGCAACGTCCAGCGCACCACCAGCGCCGCGCAGCCGGCAGCCGATCTTGTGGCGCAGTACCCGCGCGTCGCGGCCGTCAAGGCAATCGTGGACAAGGCCCTGGCCGACGCCGCGGTGGTCGGCAACCAGCCTGTCGGCAAGGTCACTGCGGATATCACGACGGCGTTCGCCGGTTCCCCGGCTGTGCGCGATGACCGGAGCAGCGAGTCCACGCTCGGCAACCTGGTGGCGGACTCCCTGGTGGATGCGCTGAAGGCGCCGGACCTCGGCGCCGCCGAAATCGGCGTCGTCAACCCGGGCGGCCTGCGCAACGAGCTGTACTACGCGCCCGACGGCACGATCACGTACGCCGAGGCCAACGCGGTGCTGCCGTTCGTGAACAATCTGTGGACCACGTCCCTGACCGGTGCGCAGTTCAAGACCCTGCTGGAGCAGCAGTGGCAGACCAACCCGGACGGCACGGTTCCCAGCCGTGCGTACCAGCAGCTGGGCCTGTCCAAGAACGTGAACTACACCTACGACGCCGCCCGCGCCGCCGGTGACCGGATCACCTCGATCCGGGTCAACGGTGCACTTCTCGACCCGGCGAAGTCCTACCGGATCGGGACGTTCAATTTCCTGGCCACGGGCGGCGACAACTTCCGCATCTTCAAGGAAGGCGCGGGCACCAAGGACTCCGGGCTCGTGGACCGCGACGCCTGGATCAAGTACCTGCAGGCCCACAACCCGGTCTCGCCGGACTTCGCCCGCCGCTCCGTGGCTGTCGTGAACACGACGGCGGCCGAGGTCAAGGGCGGCGAATCCATCACACTGGCGGTTTCGAAGCTGGACCTCACCTCGCTGGGCAGCCCGGTGAATGCCTCGCTGCGCGCCGAGTTCACGGACGCCGCGGGCACCGTGACGGCCCTGGGTACGGTACCGGTGACCGCCGGCGCTGCCAACGTGAGCGTGTTGGTTCCCGCTGGCGCCGCCGCCGGCACGGGCACCCTGGTGCTTACCGCCGTCGAATCCGGCACTGTGGTGAAAACGGCGGTGAAGGTCGCGGCCAGCGTCCCCGTCCCGCCGAAGTGCACGCCGCCGGTCAAGCCGACCAGGCCCGGGGATCTCGTGGGCCAGGTGAACTACGGGACAGCCATGGCCGCCTACCGGAAGTGCCTCAAGGGCTGATACCTTAGCCCGGACTTCCTGGTCCCCCACCACGGCACATGCCCTCCCCTGGCCCGCAACACTGGACATAAGCACCAACTGTCCACTGCCCGGCCCCAGGGGAGGGCTTGTCCATTCTTGGAGGCAGGCGCGCCGGAGGACATGTCCACTCTTGAGCGGTTCCGGAGCGGCGGGCGGGCTACGGGCTACGGGCTACGGGCTACGGGCTACGGGCTACGGGCTAGGGGCTAGGGGCTAGGGGGCCAGGATGTCGCGGGCGATCTCGTCGGCGTCGCGCAGGGTGCGCTGGCCGCTGCGGTAGACCGGGCCCGACTTCGGCCGGGCCTCGGCGGCGATGGCCGTGCCCCATTGCGTGGCGGAGAGCTGAAGCCCGAGCACGTAAAGCCCCGGCGTCACGGACCCGTTGGCACCCAACGGCCGGTACGGATGCGGGACGACGTCCAGCCCGGAAGTCTGCACCGGGGTCCCCTCCACGCTCATCATGAGGCGCGGCCGCACCAGCCCCTCGGCGAGCAACTGCTCCAACAAGGGCGAAGAGTTGACGGCCACCCGGTTGGCCGGGGCCAGCGCCTCGATCATCGCCGCCGCGGACACGGCACCCGCCCCGGAACCGGACGCGGCGGCCGCCCCAAATCCGGACACAGCGTTCTCCGTCCGGTCCCTTACCGCACCCGCGTGCGCCGTCCCTGATCCAACACCGATCACGCCGGCACTGCCCACAAAACCGCGGACCCCAGCACCGCCCGCGGCAGCACCACCGATGCCGGCAGGCTCCATCGCGGCACCTTCCGCCCCGCCGTCGGCGCTTTCATCCATTCCGCCGCCCACCCATGGTGACGCCGCGGTGAACATCCGGGCCCGCCGGTCCACGCCGAACTTGGGGTCAGGGCCCACGAAGCGCACGATTCCCGCCCGGGCCAGTGCCGCGAGCTGCGCGGAGCGCAGCGCCGGCGGACCGCTCGCCAGGCCTTCCACGAATGATTCGAACCAGCCCCGGAGGCCCGCGACCCAGGATTCGTCCGTGATGCCGCTATCGGCCACAGCGGTCTTGAGCACGGCCCGGCCGTGGTGCAGCGCGCCGATCGCCATCTTCACCGGATCGTCCTCACCAAGGGCCGAGCGCCGGGCGTCGTCGAGCAGGTAGTCGACGACGGCGGCGTCCAGTTCGGCTCTGGAGTCAAACGAGCGCCCGGCCAGGGGCGCCGCGAGGCCGAGCAGGTCCAGGCGGTGGGATGCCCGGACATGGACGGCAATCACCGATTCCGCCGTGCGCTCCCATTTGACGGTCGAGTGAGCGTGCGGCCGCAAAGACTCGTCCAGGGCGCGCAGGAACTCGGCCGGGCCGGTCAGGATGGCATCGGGCTGCGAGCGCGCGAGCGTGGAGTAGTAGGCCCAGACCGCGTCCCGGTGCAGGAGCGGCCAGAGGTCGTAGTCGAAGGAGGGCCGGATTCCGGAGTCGGCGAACTTCGCGATCGCGCCCTCAGTGCAGTAGCGCAGCCGGACCGTTCCGGGGTAGTAGCCGGTGAGTGTCGCCTTCGCCCGGTAGGGGGTGCCGCGGCGTGAGGCGGCGATGATGAGCGGTTCGCGGCCGGACGGCAGATACGTCAGTTCAGCGTTGCCCTCTCCGGCAACGAACCGGCCGCCGCGCCCTTCCGTCAGCTGTCCCATCACGTCAAAGAAGTTCAAGCCCATGCCGCGCACCAGGACAGGTTTGCCTCCCGGCACCCGGGACCAGTCGACGTCGGCGGGCGCCGCCGGCGGCACGTACAGGAGACCGAGTTCCTCCGCCGCGGAAAGCAGCTCCCGCTGTTCAGGGTTTAACCGCGCGTCGAGGTGGCCCACGGCCAGCACCACGGAGTCGACGGTAATTATGGTGCCGTCGTCGAGCACGACGTCGAACCGCACCGCAGCGTCCTCCGCGCCGGCCGGCCCGGAGGCGGCCAGGTCCGGGCCCGGCGCCGCGGCGGCCTCCGCGGCGTGGCGGACGGACGTCGCCCTCGCCGCGTGGAAGTCCACGCTGACGCCGGTCGGCAGCACGGTGAGCAGTTCCTCGAGGGTGGACCGCAGGTAGCGGCCGTAAAGGGCCCGGCTGGGGAAGTCCGCCTCGCCGAGCCGTGAGAGCTCGGCACGTTCGTCGTCAGTGAGCGAAGGGTGCGGGTGGGCCTGCTGGAGTTCGCGCCACTGGTCGAATGTGCGCCCGGCCAGGGGCGGCACGAGTTCCGGGTCTTCGGGGACCACGGTGGGATAGAAGGACTGCGTGTTCATCAGGTACAGCCGCGACTGTCCGGGCTGCCAGACGTGCCCCGGGCCCGCCGGGTAAGGGTCCACCACGTCGATGTGCAGGGTGTCCGCGGAGCCGGCGGAGGCCCAGTTGGCGAGGAGCCGTTCCAGCACGCTCGTGCCCCTGGGACCGGCGCCTATCACTGCCGTCCGGATGCTTCGAGATATGCCCACGGCATCCAGCGTATCGGCAACCGGCCGCCGGCTTGACCTCGGTGTGACTTGCCACTGCCGCACCGATGTTCTTGGATGGGAAAATGACCACCACAGAAGCTGACCACCCGTCCGCGTCCGGCGAGGCCACCGGTGCCCTCCCGGCTGGAGGGACTTCCCCCGAACCCGTCGACGAGAACATCTGGCTGGAGGACATCTACGGCCAGGAGCAGCTGGCGTGGGTCCGTGAACAGAACGCCCGCACCGAGGAGCTCCTCGAGGACGCCGACTACGCCGATCTGGAAGGCCGGATCCTGGAGGTCCTCGACTCCACCGACCGGATCCCCATGGTGGGCAAGCACGGCGAGTGGTACTACAACTTCTGGAAGGACCGGGACAACCCCCGGGGCCTGTGGCGGCGCACCAGCTGGGACAGCTACCGGGCCGGGACCCCCGAGTGGGATGTCCTGCTGGATGTCGACGCCCTCGCCGCCGCCGAGGGCCAGGACTGGGTCTTCCACGGCGCCAACTTCCTCCGCCCGGCCCCGGGTGAACCCCACCGGCGGGCCCTGCTGGCGTTCTCCCCCGACGGCGGGGACGCCAACCGCCACCGGGAGTTCGACGTCGAGGCCCGCGGCTTCGTGGACCCGGCCGACGGCGGCTTCGACCTCCCGACCGGCAAGGGCAACGCCTCCTGGCTGGACGGGGACACCCTACTGGTCGCCACCACCGCCCACGATCTGCCGCGGACCACCTCGTCCTATGCCCGCACCGGGGTGAAGCTGCGCCGCGGCGAGTCCCTGGCCCAGGCCGAGCAGCTGTTCGACATTCCCGAGGACCACATGATGGCGATCGTGGCCCACGACTCCACGCCGGGCTTCGAACGCACGTTTGCCGTCGACTGGATCAGCTTTTTCGAGAAGAACACCTCGGTGCTGCGCGATGGTGCATGGGTGCAGATCGACGTGCCGGCGGACGTGAACCTGAGCTCGCACCGTGAATGGCTGCTGTTCCGCCCGCAGCGTGACTGGACCGTCAACGGCACCACCCACCCGGCGGGCTCCCTGCTCGCGGCCGGCTTCGAGGACTTCCTCGCCGGCTCCCGGGACCTCGCCGTGCTCTTCACCCCCGATCCGCACACCTCCCTGCAGTCCTGGAGCTGGACGCGGGACTTCCTGCTGCTGAACCTGCTCCGGGACGTGTCCTCGGAGATCCACGTCCTGGATCCGCGGCGCCCCGGTACGGACGCCGCCTGGGCCGCCACCGTGCTGGACGCCTGCCCGCCCCTGCACGACGTCAATGCCTTCGCGGTGGACGACGAGGACGACGCCGAAGGCTCGGACGACGACGGTACCGGCGGCGCCGCCTCGGTCGCCGAAGGCGAGGCGCCGGGCGCAGGGAACGACTTCTGGCTGGTGGCCACCGGCTTCACGACGCCGACCACCCTGACCCGCGGGACACTAGCCCGCGACGGCGGATCGGTGACCAGCACGCACGAGGTGATCCGGACCTCCCCGTCATTCTTCGACGAGGCGGGCTACGAGGTCCAGCAGCACTTCGCGGCCTCCAGCGACGGCACGAAGGTTCCGTACTTCCAGGTGGCCGCCAAGGACCTGGTGCTGGACGGCCAGAACCCGACCCAGCTTTCCGGCTATGGCGGCTTCGAGATTTCGCGGACGCCGGCGTACAGCGGCGCGATCGGCCGGGCGTGGCTGGAGCGGCGGACCGCGGAGTCCAGCGGCGTAGAGGGCGAGGGCACGCACCGCCGCGGCGGCGTCTACGTGGTGGCGAACATCCGCGGCGGCGGCGAGTACGGGCCGGACTGGCACCGCGCCGCGCTCCAGGGCAACCGCCACCGGGCGTACGAGGACTTCGCCGCCGTCGCGAAGGACCTGATCTCCCGCGGCGTCACGTCCCGTCAGCGGCTCGGCTGCGTGGGCGGCTCCAACGGCGGGCTGCTGGTGGGCAACATGCTCACCCAGTACCCTGAGCTTTTTGGCGCCGTGTCCTGCGGGGTCCCGCTCCTGGACATGCGCCGGTACACCAAACTGTCCGCGGGCTATTCCTGGATCGGCGAATACGGCGACCCCGACGTGCCCGAGCAGTGGGAGTTCCTGAAGACGTTTTCGCCGTACCACCTGCTCAAGGACGGCGTGGACTACCCGGAGACGTTTATTTGGACGGCGACTTCGGATGACCGGGTGGGGCCGGTCCAGGCCCGGAAGATGGCGGCCCGCATGCAGGCCATGGGCATCCCGAATGTCTGGTTCCACGAGGCGCTCGAGGGCGGCCACGCGGGGGCTTCGGACAACCGGCAGGCGGCGGCCCTGCAAAGCCGCAGCCAGCATTTCCTGTGGCGGGCCCTCGCCGGCACCGAGGCGTAAGGCCCACACCCAAGCAACGCGGGGTCACTTAGCGCCCATCCGGGGGCCCCGCATGGGCCGGATCTGACCCCGCGTTGCTCTGGAGCGGCCGTTTTGCACTGCGTGGCACCTTCTGCGTATCCTTGGTTGGCTAGTTATTAGCAATTGGAGACGTGCCAGAGCGGCCGAATGGGCTTCACTGCTAATGAAGTGTGGGGCACAACTCCACCGGGGGTTCAAATCCCCCCGTCTCCGCGTTTGGCCCCGGTCCTCGGACCGGGGCCTTTTGCGTTCCCGGGCAGATCAGGGCGGATCGACGTCGTTCATTCGCGCTGGTCTGCCCCCAGCAGTCACGTCCCCCCGGCCCGGCCCGTCCGGTGGCCGGACGCCTCACGCCCGCCGGCGGATCCGGATGGCAGGATAGGCCCATGTCGAGCAACACGGAATTTGACGCCATCATCGTCGGCGGCGGCCACAACGGACTGGCCGCGGCCGCGTACCTGGCCAAGGCCGGGCGGGACGTCCTGGTCCTGGAAAAGCTGGAACACGCCGGCGGCGCAGCAGTATCCGCGCACGCGTTCGACGGCGTCGACGCCCGCCTCTCGCGCTATTCGTACCTCGTCAGCCTCCTGCCCCGGCAGATCATCGACGACCTCGGCCTGCGCATCACGCTGGCGCGACGGCGCTATTCCTCCTACACCCCGGACCCCGCGGACGGCAGCCGGGCCCTGCTGGTGGACAACGGGGACCAGTCCGCCACGGCCGCGTCTTTCGCCGCCGTCGGCGCTCCCGACGGCGAGTTCGGCGCCTTCACCGCGTTCTACGCCGCGTGCCGGCAGCTCACGGAGGCTCTCTGGCCCACCATGACCGCGCCGCTGCTGGCGCGGTCCGAGGCGCGGGCCCTCGCCGCCCGGGCCGGGGCCGACGCGGCGTGGGAGGCCATGATCGAACATCCCATCGGGCAGGCGATCCGCCGGGAGCTGGGCAGCGACCTGGTCCGCGGGGTGGTCCTGACGGATGCGCTGATCGGTACCTTCGCCCGGGCTGACGATGAGGACCTGCAGCAAAACATCTGCTTCCTCTACCACCTGATCGGCGGCGGGACGGGGGACTGGGACGTGCCGGTCGGCGGCATGGGCGCGGTCTCCGGCGAGCTGGAGCGGGCCGCACGCGACGCCGGCGCGACCATCCTGACCTCCGCGGACGTGACCGCCGTCCGGCCCGGCGGCGCCGTGGACTACCGCCACGGCGGGCGGGACCATTCGGCTTCCGCCCGGTGGGTGTTGTCCAATGTGGCGCCGGTGGTCCTCGACCGGCTGCGCGGCCGGCCTGCCGCCGACCTGTCAGCCGGCGCCGCCGCCGGCCCCAATCCGAACCATCAGCGCGAGGGTGCGCAGGTCAAGGTCAACCTCCTGCTCAAACGCCTCCCGGAGCTGCTGGACGGATCCGTCAGCCCCGAGGCCGCGTTCGGCGGAACGTTCCACATCAACGAGACCTGGTCCCAGCTCGACGCCGCCTACAGCACCGCCGCGGCCGGATCCGTGCCCTCGCCGCTGCCGTGCGAAATCTACTGCCACTCGCTGACCGACCCCAGCATCCTGTCCCCGGAACTGCAGGCCGCCGGCGCCCAGACGCTGACCGTCTTTGGCCTGCACGTCCCGGACCGGCTGGTCACGGCGGAGAACAATGAGGACCGCCGCGCCGAACTGCAGGCAGCCGTCCTGGCCTCCCTGAACTCCGTCCTGGCCGAGCCCGTCGAGGATCTGCTCCTGACCGGTCCGGACGGGCGGCCCTGCATCGAAACCAAGACCACCCTGGACATTGAACGCGCCGTCGGGATGCCCCGCGGCAATATCTTCCACGGCGGCCTCGACTGGCCGTTCGTGGAGGACGGCGAACCGCTGGACACACCGGCGCGCCGCTGGGGCGTGGCGACGGATGATCCGCAGATCCTGCTCTGCGGCTCCGGTGCCCGCCGCGGCGGCGCCGTCAGTGCGATCGGCGGACACAACGCCGCCATGGCTGTGCTGGAATCGGAACCACCCCTGCGACATGGGTGAACCGGTGCAATGGGTGAATCAGCGCAATGGATGAGCCGGCGCTCTGGGTGAACCGGACCGTGGAGACACGCGCATGAACGCCTCCCCACGCGGCGCGGACCCTGCCGGGGGCAGCTGGAGCCCGCGGCTGGCCCTGCTGGTGGCCGCGACGTTCCTCATGGAATTCCTCGACGGGACCGTCCTGACCACCGCCATACCCAGTATCGCCGCCGATTTCGCGGTGCCGGCCGCCGACGTGAACATCACCATGACCGCCTACCTGATGACGGTGGCGATGGGCATCCCGCTCAGCGGCTGGCTCGCGGAGCGGCTCGGTGCCCGCCGGGTGTTCTGTCTTGCCATCGCTATCTTCACGGCCGCGTCATTGCTCTGCGCGCTCAGCCAGGACCTGACCATGCTGACGCTGAGCCGTGTCCTGCAGGGTGCCGGCGGCGCCATGATGGTCCCGGTGGGCACGCTGGTGGTGCTCCGCGGCACCCCGAAGAAGGACCTGCTGCGGGCTACGGCCTTCCTCGTGTGGCCCGGGCTGCTGGCCCCGGTCCTCGCCCCGCTGGTGGGCGGAGCGCTGACGACCTACCTCTCCTGGCACTGGATCTTCCTGGTCAACCTCCCCCTGGGCCTGGCGGCCTTCCTGGCCGCGCTGCGCCTGGTCCCCCCAGTCCGCGGCGACAGCACGCGGCGCCTGGACTGGTTCGGACTGGTCCTGACCACGCTCGGGGTGGGATCCCTGCTGGTCGGCCTGGAATTGATGGGCGGCCGGGACGCCGGACTGCTGGCGGCCGCGGGGATCGCGGCGGGCCTGCTGTTCCTGGCCGCCGCCGCGGCCTGGATGCGGCGGACCAGCACGCCGCTGTTCAATCTGTCCGTCTTCGGCACGCGGACGTTCCGCGCGACGGCGACGGGAGGCTTTGTGTACCGCCTGACCATCAGCGCGGTGCCGTTCCTGCTGCCGCTGATGTTCCAGGTCGGTTTCGGCTGGGACCCGCTGCGCGCCGGGGCGATGGTGTCGGCCGTGTTCGTGGGGAACATCGGGATCAAGCCCGCCACGACGCCCCTGATCCGGCGTTTCGGGTTCAAGCCCGTCCTGGTGTTCGCGTCGCTGGCCTCCGCGGCCACTTTTGCGCTGTGCGCGCTGCTCGACGCCGGCACGCCGGAACCGCTGATTGTCGCGGTGCTGGTGGCCAGCGGGGCGTTCCGCTCGATCGGATTCTCGGCGTACGCGTCCGTGCAGTATGCCGACGTCGTCCCGGCCCAGCTGCCGTCCGCCAACGCCGTCTCCGCGACGCTCGTGCAGCTCGCCACAGCGGCCGGGATCGCGGTCGGGGCGCTCCTGCTGCGGGTCTTCGAGGCAGGCAGCCGCGCGGGATCCACGGGGGTCGCCGGTGATCCGGCGGCGCCGTACCGGGCGGCGTTCCTGGCCATCGCGGTCCTGATGCTCCTGAGCACCCTGGACAGCCTGGCCCTCCCCCGCCACGCCGGTGCGGAGGTCAGCCGGCCTGGCCCAGCACCAGCGGCAGAACGGCGCCGGCGCCGGCGAGCCTGAGGGCCCGCCCGGAGACGGTCAGGGTCCAGCGGCTGTCCACGAGGTCGTCCACCAGCATGACGCTCTGGCCACGGATTCCAGCCAGGGCCTCCTCCAGCTCCGGTCCCACCACCAGGCGGTCCCAGACGCCGGCGAGCCGGTAGGCGCTGTTCCCGCCGCGGCCGCCGGTGGGTCCGCCGTGATTGAGCTGCAGCTGGCCCAGATACGGGATGCGGCCAATCTCCGAGATCCCGCGGGCCAGGGAATCCACCAGCAACGGCTTCCCGCGGGAGGGCAGGCTGATGATCGCGGCAGGCCGGCCGGCCCCGCTCCAGCCAGCGGTCCGGGCATCTCCGGTGCCCCACTCCCGGAGCACCTGGACGCAGGCCTGCAGCATGCCCGGGTCCACGGGCCGGTCGGGCGCACCGGCGGCGAAGGCCTCCCGCAGGGCCCCGCCCCAGCCAAGGTCCGTCAGGCGCGCCAGCACCCGGCCGTCCGCGAGGGCCTCATCCGGCTTGATCTTGCCCTTGACCGGCACGCCCAGGCGGTCCATGCCGCTGGGCCACTGCAGCCGCGGTTCCAGGGCGACGCCGGCCCGGCGCAGGGTCTGCCCGGCGGTCTCCGTGGCGTCCTCGGCGATGTCGGCGCGGAACCAGCGGCCCGCGCAGTTGTCGCAGCGGCCGCAGGCGCGGGCCGTTTCATCGTCCAGCACCGAGGTGATGTATTCCATCCGGCAGCCGGCCGTGTCCTGGTAGATGACCATCGAGTCCTGTTCATCCACCCGGGCCTCGGCGATCCGGCCGTACCGCTCGGCGTCGTAGTTCCACGGTTGTCCCGTGGAACGCCAGCCGCCGCCGACGCGTTCGACGGCGCCGTCCACGGCCAGGACTTTCAGCAGCAGCTCCAGCGGGGTGCGGCGCAGGTCCACCCTGGCTTCGAGCGCCACCGTGGACACCGCCGTGCCTGCCTCGGCGAGGGCCGTCAGGACCGCGGCAGCTTTCTCCTCGGACGGCATGGATGCGGTGGCGAAATACTGCCAGATGTCGCGGTCCTCGGATCCCGGCAGCAGCAGGACGTCGGCGTTGGCCGCGCCACGGCCGGCGCGGCCCACCTGCTGGTAGTACGCCACCGGCGACGACGGCGCGCCCAGGTGCACCACGAAGCCGAGGTCCGGCTTGTCGAAACCCATGCCGAGGGCGGAGGTGGCCACGAGCGCCTTGACCTTGTTGTCCTTCAGGAGCTGCTCGGCCCGTTCCCGGTCCGCGGGGTCCGTGCGGCCGGTGTAGGCGAGGACCTCGTGCCCCGCCTCAGCCAGCAGGCGGGCGGTGTCCTCGGCGGCGGACACGGTGAGGGTGTAGATGATGCCGCTGCCCTGCAGATCCTGCAGGTGGGTCAGCAGCCAGCCGAGGCGTTCGCGGGAATCGGGCAGGGTCAGGACACCGAGCCGGAGCGAATCCCGGCCCAGGGCGCCACGGATGGTGAGCACGTCCTTGCCGAGCTGTTCCTCGATGTCATGCACCACCCGGGAGTTGGCCGTGGCCGTGGTGGCGAGCACCGGGACGGTGTCCGGGAGCTGCGTGATGAGGTCAGCGATGCGCCGGTAGTCGGGGCGGAAGTCGTGGCCCCAGTCCGAGATGCAGTGGGCCTCGTCAATCACCAGCAGCCCGGTCCGGCGGACGAGCTCGGGCAGCTGGTTTTCCCGGAAGGACGGGTTGGTGAGTCGTTCCGGCGAGACCAGCAGGACGTCCACTTCATCGGCGGCGAGCTGCTCGCGGACAGTGTCCCAGTCCAGCTGGTTTGCGGAGTTGATCGCCACCGCCCGCACCCCGGCCCGCGCCGCGGCCGCGACCTGGTCCCGCATGAGGGCCAGGAGCGGGGACACGATCAGGGTCGGCCCGGCGCCGCGGCGGCGCAACAGCAGGGAGGCGACAAAGTACACGGCCGACTTCCCCCAGCCGGTGCGCTGCACCACCAGAGCCCGCCTGCCGCCGTCGACCAGGGCCTCAATGGCCTCGAACTGGCCGTCATGGAACTCGGCTTCAGGATGGCCCACGAGCTCCCGCAGTACATTCTGGGCCTGTTCCCGGGTCGAGGATGGGGTGCCGGCTAGGGCCGTGCTGGAAAGGGCGTTCTGGTTACTGGCCATTGCTTCAGTATCCCAGCCCCCTCCGACAGCCACGAAGCCGGTACCCGCTATGTGCACAATCCGGCGTGTAGACAAGGGCGGGGACAGGCCGGCGCGTCAGGGCCGCAACGTAAGATAAGACGCGTGACTACGGACAAGACAAAGACTTTTGACCTCTCGACCTCGTTCAAGGCCTACGACGTGCGCGGAATCGTGGGGCAATCCATCACCGCGGAGATCGTCGAAGCCGTCGGTGCCGCCTTCGTCGACGTCCTGGAACTCACAGGGCAGACCGTGCTGGTGGGCGGGGACATGCGCCCCTCCTCCCCCGAGTTCGCCAAAGCCTTCGCGAACGGCGCAGCCACCCGCGGCGCCAACGTCCAGCTGCTGGACCTGATCTCCACCGACGAGCTCTACTACGCGTGCGGGGCCCTCAACGCCGCCGGCGCCACGTTCACCGCGAGCCACAACCCGGCCGAATACAACGGCATCAAGATGGCCAAGGCCGGTGCCGTGCCGATCTCCTCCGAAACCGGGCTCATGGAAATCCAGGCCCGCGCCGAGGAATACCTCAACGCCGGCGCCATCCCCGCGGCCGGCAGCACTGGCCTGATTGGCGTGCAGGACGTCCTCAAGGGCTACGCGGAGTACCTGCGCTCCCTGGTGGACCTGCGCGGTTCCCGGCCGCTGAAGGTTGTGGTGGATGCCGGCAACGGCATGGCCGGCCTCACCACCCCGGCCGTGCTTGGCGATGCCCTGCTGCCCAAGCTTCCGCTGGAGATCGTGCCGCTGTACTTCGAGCTCGACGGATCCTTCCCGAACCACCCGGCCAACCCGCTGGAACCGGAAAACCTGCGCGACCTGCAGGCCGCCGTCGTCGAACACGGCGCGGACATCGGCCTGGCCTTCGACGGCGACGCCGACCGCTGCTTCGTGATCGACGAGAAGGGCGAGCCTGTCTCGCCGTCGGCCATCACCGGCATGGTGGCCCGCCGCGAAATCGCCCGCGCCCAGGGCCTCGGTGAAGACACGCCCACCGTCATCCACAACCTGCTGACCTCCCGCGCGGTGCCCGAACTCGTCGAACGCCACGGCGGCCGGCCCGTGCGCACCCGCGTGGGGCACTCCTTCATCAAGGCCGTCATGGCCGCGGAAGGGGCCATCTTCGGCGGGGAACACTCGGCCCACTTCTACTTCCGCGACTTCTGGAATGCGGACACCGGCATGCTGGCCGCCATGCACGTCCTCGCCGCCCTGGGCGAACAGGAGGGCCCGCTCTCCGAACTCGGCCGCGAATACGAGCCGTACCGGTCATCCGGTGAGATCAACTCGGAAATCGAGGACAAGGCCGCCGCGGTCGAGCGGGTCCGCGAGGACTTCCACGACGAGGACGTCGAGGTCGACTACCTCGACGGCAGCACCTTCATCGCCACCGACGGCAGCTACTGGTTCAACCTGCGCCCGTCCAACACAGAACCGTTCCTGCGCCTCAACGTTGAAGCCACGGACGCCGCCACCATGGAACGCGTCCGCGACCGCGTCCTGGCGCTGGTCCGGGGCTAGCGGTGGCAGTACACCCGGAAGAATCCGCCAACACCGGATCCTGGCGCGAGTCCGTGCCGGACGCCAGCGCCACGGACCTGGAGAACCTGCTCGGCACCGGCGTCGGTGCCGCGCAGGAGCAGCTGGAACGCAACGGCGGCTTCCTGCCCTTCGCCCTGGTGGTGCAGAACGACGGCGAAGTCCGGCTGGTGGCCGTGACACCCGCGGACGCGAGCGACGGATCGGACGCCGACTTCGACGCGGACGCCATGATCCGGGACCTCCACGAGTTGCTCCGGCAGCACCGGGAAGAGTTCCGGGCCGCCGCCGTCGTCTGCGACATCACGCTGCTCGAGGAAGACTCGGACGCCATCCACGTCGCGGCAGAGCACCAGGACGGCTCCCTGTTCGCCGCCGTACTGCCCTACGCAGCGAACGCCGGGACGCACGAACTCGAGTTCGGCCAGCTGGCCGCCGATACCAACGAGCCCGCCGTCTGGGTGGACTAGACCGCCACTAGGCTGGGGATATGAAGATCAATGCGTTCGCCGATGTGAGCCTTCGCGCTTTGCTGGTGCTCGCGGCCGCTCCGGACGGCGGGCTCCTGACCACCCAGAGCATCGCCGACGCTGTCGGCACGCCGTACAACCACGTCAGCAAGGCGATGGCGAAGCTGCGCGCACTGGGCCTGATCGACGTCGAACGCGGCCGCAACGGCGGATCCCGGCTGAGCAGCGCCGGCCGGACCGCAACGGTCGGCCAGCTGCTGCGGCAACTCGACACCCGCCTGGACCCGGCCGACTGCATTGCCACGGGCGGGACGTGCCCGCTCATCACCGAATGCCGGCTCCGGGCCGCGCTGGCCCGGGCCCGCGAAGCCTTCTATGGCGAACTCGACGGGATCGTGATCGCGTCGCTGCCGACCTCCCGGCAGATGGCGCCCGTCTTTGCGGCGATCGGGCTGCGCCCGGGGCTTTGATGCTCGCCCCGCTGGCCCTCCGCCGCGGTTCCGATAACGGAAGGTGAAGAAGTCCGGGATTACCCTCCTACTCGGTCCACGGCACGGCATCCCAAGTAGGGCTACGCATTGACACCGGACCGGCGTCAGATGACAAAGTACCCCAAGGATGTCACTACCGCCGGGGCGCCTCTTTTTCGTCCGGCCACGCGAAAGGCCACTGATGAAGAGAATTCGCAGGCTTGCAACCGTCGGTGCCGGTGCGCTCCTTCTCTCGATGGTGACCGTCCCAGCGGCCCACGCGGCGCCGACGGTGCTGGCGGTGGAGAGTGCGGCGGATACCTACACCTCCGCGTCGGCGCCCACGACGGACTTCGGCACCAGCGGCTCGCTGGCGGTCTACGGCTCACCGGACGCCACGACCGTGCTCCGGTTCCAGGTCCCGGCAGCCCCG
>NZ_JBFTKI010000030.1:0-56386 GCF_056395875.1 Arthrobacter sp. 05T45
AAGTCGCAGCGCCGGGTGCATTCGGAGCCGCCGATCAGGAAGGTGGCCTCCTTGTCTTCCCAGCATTCGAAGATGTTCGGGCAGCCGGCCTCTTCACACACGGTGTGGAGGCCTTCCTTCTTGACGAGGTTTTTGAGCTGGACGAACTCCGGGCCCATCTGGACCTTGGCCTTGATCCATTCCGGCTTCCGTTCCACCGGTGTGGCCGCGTTTCGCTGCTCAATGCGCAGCATCTTCCGGCCTTCTGGTGCCAGTGTCACAGTAGAGCTCCTTCTGGGGTTGCAACTAGGGCTTGTTCATTCTTGCGCAGTTCTTCGGTGATCCGCGACATGAGGTCCGCCGGGGTGACGTCCCTGCCAAGTTCCTGGGCGATCGTGGTGACTCCGGCGTCGCTGATCCCGCAGGCGATGATCTGGCCGTAGGGGGCGAGATCGTTGTTGCAGTTGATCGCGAAGCCATGCATGGTGACACCTTCGTGGACACGGATGCCGATGGCCGCGATCTTGCGGTCCGGACCCTTTTCGTCCTGTTCGATCCACACGCCAGCGCGGCCCTTGATCCGGACGGCGGCGATGCCGTAGTCCGCCAGGACGGCGATGATGACCGCTTCCAGCCGCTCCACGTAGTCGCGGATGCCAGCCTTGTTCTTCAGTTTGATGATGGGGTAGCCAATGAGCTGGCCGGGGCCGTGCCACGTCAGCTTGCCGCCGCGGTCCACGGCCACAACGGGAGTTCCGTCAAAGGGCCGTTCGTGGTCTTCGGTGCGCTTGCCTGCGGTGTAAACCGCGGCGTGTTCGAGCAGCAGTACAGTGCTGGGCGCGGTGCCCGCGAGGACCTTTTCATGCAATTCGCGCTGGATGTCCCATCCGCGCGTGTAATCGACGAAGTCCGGGGCGAGACCCAGCTGTTTGAACTCAAGAGTCATGGCATCAAGCTTAGACCCCGCCGCACCCACCTCCCGTTTGTGTGCTTAAGCTCTCATGCCTGTGGATAACTTCTGCACGATTCCGCGCAATCGACTATTCCTTGGGTATGGAAGATCTCCCGCCGGCCGCCGGTGCGGCCCCCCAGGTTCCCGGTTACGACGTCGGACGGCTGCTGGGGCGCGGCGGCAGCGCCACGGTCTGGCTGGTGACCGAACAGTCAACGGGCCGCGAGTTCGCCCTGAAATGCTTCGATGCCGACCGCGCCGCACCGGAAGAATCCGAGGCCGGGGACGTCATGCGGCGCGAAGTCCGGATCCTCTCCGCCCTGGCACACAGCCACCTGCTTCGCGTGCACGCAGTGGTGCGCCTGCCGGTTCACGACTCTGGCGGCAGCGGCCTCGGGCTTGCGCTGGACTACGCACCCGGCGGCTCGCTGGCGACGCTCGTGGGAAGCCGGGGACGCCTGGGTCCCGGCGAAACGGTGACGGTCCTGACTCCCATCGCGCAGGCCCTGGCATACCTTCACGGCCAAGGCTTCACCCACGGTGATGTGGCCCCCGGCAACGTGCTCTTCACGGCTGACGGCAAACCGCTGCTGGCCGATCTCGGCGTCGCGCGAATGGTGGCCGACGCCGCTCCGGTCGCCGAAGAGGGCACAGCAGGATTCCAGGATCCCGCCCCGTCGGACGCTGTGCGGGCCGGGCTGCAGCCCGAACGCGACATTTACTCCCTGGCCGCCCTGGGCTGGTATTGCCTCACCGGACGGGCCCCCGAGCCCGGCCCGCATCGTCCACCGCTGAGCCTGCTGGTCCCGGAGGTTCCGGCAGCGTTGGTTGCCGCCCTCGAAGCGGGGCTGGGCGGGGAGCGCCGGGAGCGTCCCCCGGCGCTGGAGTTTGCCGCTATGGTCTACCGCAGCGCCCGGGCGGAGCCCGTCGATCTGTCGGTCTCCGTGCACCCCACCGTCATCCCCCAACTGCTCACACGCAAGGCTGTGCAGTCCGGCCCGGGCCGGCGCCCAGGCGCTATCCGGAAAGCCGGACTCCACCGCGGATTCCGGCGGACTCCCGCGCAGCGGGCGCTGCTGCCCGCTCTCGCCGCTGCAGTCCTGCTGGCCGGCACCTGGCTGCTGGCCGGTGGCGGGCCGGCCTCCGACGCCGTCGCCGGGCTGTTTCCAGGGTTTGTGTCCGGCCACGATGCGCCGGTGCAGACAGGAAGTCCCGTGGGCCGCGAGGGACCGGCCGCGCCGTCGGAGGGGCCGGTTGGCGGGCCGCCGCCCCCCACCGCCGACGGCGGGGCCACCGCCATCCTTCCCGATCTTGAGGCACTCCTGGCCTCCGCCGACCCGGTGGAGGCGGTCCGCGGCCTGGCCCGGCTCCGTTCACTGGCACTGAGCTCCGGCGACTTCAGACTGCTCGATGCCGTCAACGCCCCGGACTCGGCGGCCGCCGCCTCGGACGGCCGCATCAAAGCGCAGCTCAGCGCCTCCGGCCACGTCCTGGCCGGATTCTCGACCTCCCTGACCCGGATCGAGACCACCGCGGAGAGCAGCCCCGCCCGGGCAGTGGTGGCCATCACCACTGCACCTTCCGCTTACCGGGAAATCGATGGGAACGGCGCCACTGTGGCCGAAGTACCCGCCGCCTCCGCACAGCAGCTTCACCTGGTCCTGGTGCCCGTCGACGGGCGCTGGCGGATCCAGGACGTGCTACCTCCGGGGCCCGGAGCCGGCTAGGGTTCCGACCGGTACAGATCCTGGCCCGGGCGCCGACCTGCCGTGGAAGCGGTCAGAAGGCCGCGCAAATTAGCACCCCGGCGATCTGACGTATAGGGGAGTTGGGGACTATTCCCTGCTAATTCCTAGGTCCATGCTGTAGGCACCGAGCACTTTCTGTGATAGGGGGGGGCAGTGGGCATGTTCAAGCCGACGAGTACTCGCCCCAGGCGGTTTAGCTCCGCCTGGCCCGTGGCGCAGACCACGGGGCACTGGAGGGTGTGGCTCACGTGAGCGAACAGGCAGTGACCCGGCCGAAGGCACCACCGGCCGTGTGGATCTCCTGGGTGGCCCTGGCATTGATGACCACGAGTTCGGTGGCCAGTCTCCGTGCGGCCCCGACCATGGCCGTCTACGGCCTCGCCTCAGTCTTCCTCTACGTGGTTCCCGCGATCGTCTTCCTGCTGCCCACGTCCCTCGTGTCCGCCGAGCTGGCGTCCGGATGGAATGGCGGCATCTACAACTGGGTATCGTCCGGAATCTCCAAACCGATGGGCTTCCTGGCGGTCTGGTGCCAGTTCGCGATGACGATTTTCTACTATCCAACCCTGCTGGGATTCGTCGCGAGCACGCTCGCCTACGTCTTCAACCCGGCGCTGGCCAGCAGCGGCGTGTGGACGGCCTTGGTGATCGTGGTGTTCTACTGGGCCGGCGTGTATGTCTCATCCCGCGGCACGAAGGGTGTGGCGGGCCTGGCCAGCGGTGGCCTGATCATCGGCACCCTGATCCCGGGCGCCCTGCTCGTCATCCTGGGGGTGGTCTTCCTCGGCCAGGGCAATCCGTCCGCCGCTCCGATGACCGCGGCGAATTTCTTGCCCGAATGGGCCGGGCTGGCCAGCCTGGTGCTGATCGTGAATAACTTCCTGTCCTACAGCGGCATGGAGATGAACGCTGTGCACGTGTCCTCGCTGAAGGATCCGGGTAAGGAGTATCCGAAGTCGATGTTCCTGGCCATGGGACTGGTACTGCTGATCTTCATCCTGCCGGCGCTGGCGATCAGTTGGATCGTTCCGGCCGATGAACTCTCCCTCACAGCCGGTGTGATGCAGGCCTTCGACGCGGTGCTGGCCTCCTTCAACCTCCAGGCGCTGACACCGATCCTTGGGATCATGCTGGTGGCCGCCTCCCTCGGCGGCATGCTGACCTGGCTGGCCGGTCCGTCCAAGGGCCTGCTGCTGATCTCGCGTGAGGAAGGATACCTCCCGCCGTTCCTGCAGAAGCTGAACAAGAACGGCATCCAGCAGAACCTCCTGGTGGTCCAGGGGCTCGTCACCACCGTGATCGCGCTTGGCTACGCGCTGATCCCGGATGTTTCCAGCGCGTACTGGATCTTCTCGGTGATCACCACGCAGGTCTACCTGATCATGTACCTGCTGATGTTCGTGGCCGCCGTCCGGCTGCGCCGCAACGACCCGGACCACGCGCGTGCCTTCCGGGCGCCAATGCTGGTTGGGCTCTGCGGCGTCGGTTTTACCGCCTCCCTGGCCGCCCTGCTCGTCGGGTTCGTCCCGCCGTCGCAGTTTGGCAACGGCGATCCGGCCGTCTATTTCCTGATCGTCGCCGGCGGCGCGCTGGGACTGGGCCTGCTCGTGCCGTTCCTCTTTTACAGGTTCCGCAAACCCTCGTGGAAGCTGCCGGAGCAAGACGCTCGGACGGAGGCACCTAGGTCATGAGCACGCATCAGGAGTCCTCGACCAGGCGCAGCCGCTCGGTCGTTTACATAGTTGCCATGATCCTGCCGGTGGTGTTCGCCGTCGTCGCATTGCTGAATTTCCGGTCGGCGAGGGAGACGCAACAGTCCCTGGCGAAGGCCGACCAGCTGATCGCGGCGATCGAATCAGCCGGCGGGACGGCACCCTCGCGCGAGCAGATAGCTCGGGTGCTCGGTGACGACGGCGGTGCCGTTTGCGCGAACCCGAACAGCGCGTTGAGCCGGGCCACCTTCTTGAGCCAGCTGGCGAACGGGGCAACCGGGCCCGGATACAGGCCGGTCATCGGGAACGCCCGGATCGCCGTCGGCGAGCTTGCGATTATCAAGGTCTATTGCCCGGACCAGCTCGCTGAGTTCCAGGAGTTCATCGACGACCTCAAGACGTACCACACGGGTGGTGCGTGAGCTGTGGACCTGCGCGCCCGCATCACCGATCTGATGGGTCCGGCACGGGAGGAGCTCGCCGAGTTTGTTGCCATCCGGTCGGTGGCGGATGCGCGGCAGTTTCCCGTCGAGGAGTGTGCCAAGGCTGCCCAGTGGGTGCTGGACAAGTTCGCCGGACTCGGATTTTCGGATGTGCACCTCGAACGGACCCCGGACGGCTCCGACGCGGTGGTGGGCTCCAGGCCCGGACCCGATCCGGACGCGCCCACCGTGCTCCTCTACGCGCACTACGACGTCCAGCCACCCCTCGATGACTCGGCATGGCGGACCCCGCCCTTCGAGCTCACTGAAGTGGACGGCCGCTGGTACGGCCGCGGCGCCGCCGATTGCAAGGGCAACATCCTCGCCCACCTGCTCGCCCTGAGGGCACTCGGCAACGACGTACCGGTGAACCTGTTGCTGGTGGTCGAGGGGTCGGAGGAACAGGGCACCGGCGGGCTCGAGGCGTTCGTCGCCGGCCACCCGGACCTGCTCCGTGCCGACACCATCCTGGTCTGCGACACCGGCAACGCCGCCGTGGGCCACCCCGCCGCGACCGTGACCCTGCGCGGGATGGTCAATGTCGTGGTGACGGTGGAGGCGATGGCGTCAGAGCTCCACTCCGGCATGTTTGGCGGTGCTGCCCCCGACGCGCTCGCCGCACTGATCGCCGTGCTGGCATCACTGCGGGACCGGCAAGGGAACACGACGGTCATGGGATTGGACAACGCCCAGACCTGGACCGGTGCGCCCTATCCGCCCGAGCAGTTCCGCACCGACGCCGGCGTCCTTGAGGGAGTGTCCTTGCTGGGGGACGGCACCGTGTCCGACATGCTCTGGGCGCGGCCCGCGGTCACCGTGCTCGGCATCGACTGCCCGGCGGTGACCGGCTCGACGGCGGCGATCTCGCCGCGGGCCTCGGCACGCCTGAACCTGCGCGTCCCGCCGGGCATGGCGGCCGCCGACGCCCACACGGCGTTGGTCAGCCACCTCCAGGCGGCCGCGCCCTGGGATGTCCACGTCACGGTGGACCTCGAGGCCATCGGGTCGCCATTCCAGGCGGCAGTCGGCGGCCCGGCCTTTGAAGCCATGAGCGCCGCGATGTCCCAGGCCTACGGCACGCCCATGACAACCCTGGGGCAAGGGGGATCGATCCCGCTCTGCAACGTCTTCGCCGACACCTACCCGGACGCGGAGATCATCCTGCTCGGCGTCGAGGAGCCGCTCGCCCTGATCCATGCACCGAATGAGAGCGTCGATCCGGGCGAGATCAGGGCCCTGGCAGAGTCCCTGGCCCTCTTCCTCCGGAGGTACGCGACGCTGCACGGCTAATAGCGGCAGCTAGCCGCGCCCTGCCACCCAGGCGGCGGCCCCGGCGAGGGACGGGTGCTTCCAGGCGAAGCTGTTCTCCGCCAGGACGGCCGGCTCCAGTCGCTGGCTCGCGAGCAGCAGTTCTTCGGCGAGATCGCCCATCACCAGCCGCAGCACCGGGGCCGGTACCCGCAGCGCCGCCGGCCGGTGCAGCGCCCTGGCCAGTTGCGTGATCAGGGAATTCACATCTGCGGCTTCGGGGGCGCAGACGTTGACCGGCCCGGACACGGGCGCCGAGAGAAGGAAGGAAAAGGCGGCAGCCACATCCGGCAGAGTGATCCACGGCCAGAACTGCCGGCCATCGCCGAGCGGGCCGCCGACACCCAGGCGCAGCAGCGGCAACAGCCGGCCCAGTGCGCCGCCGGAACGGCTCAGGACGACGCCGGTGCGGGGCGTGACCACCCGGACTCCGGCAGGCGCCTCATGCGCCGCGGCCTCCCAGTCGACGCAGATCCGGGACAGGGTGCCGGTGCCGGCCGGCGCGTTCTCGCGCAGCACCGCCGTACCGGCGTTGCCGTAGTAACCGGAGGCCGACTGGCTCAGGAACACGGCGGGCGGCGCGTCGGTGCGCGCCATGGCGGCCGCGAGGGTCCGGGTAGCCCCCAGCCGGGAGGCGCGGAGCTCGTTGACCCGCGCCTTGGTCCAGGGTCGGTCGCCGATTCCGGCGCCGGAGAGGTTGACCACCGCGTCCGCGCCCTTCAGTGCGGTGTCGTCGATCCGGCCGGCAGCCGGGTCCCACTGGAACTCGGCTGGGGACGCAGGGGCACGCCTGACCAGGGCGACGACGTCGTGCCCCTCGCTGCGCAGTGCACCCGAAAGGGCAGTTCCGATCAGCCCGGAGGCCCCGGCAATAAGGATTCGCATGATCCATCTCACCATGCCCGGCACGGCCGCGAAACCTCCCGGGCCGTAAGGACCGTTGTGGCTATGATCGAACGATGACCCCCTCGAGTTACTTCCGTTTCCCGCATCTGCACGGCGATCTGGTCACCTTTGTGGCCGAGGACGACGTCTGGATTGCACCCGTGGGCGGGGGCCGCGCCTGGCGCGTATCCTCCCTGCAATTGCCGGCCCGCAACCCGCGCTTCACCCCCGACGGCAAGCGTCTGGTCTGGACCGTCGTCCAAGGGACTGCCCCGGAAGTCGTCACGGCCAACGTCGACGGCGGCGGCTACAGCCAGTTGAGCTACTTCGGCCACCCTTCCACCCGGGTCAAGGGTTTCACCCCCGACGGCGACGTCCTGGTCACCAGCGCGTTCCGCCAGTCCGACAGCCGTCACACCCACGCCTACAGCCTCCCCGTGACCGGCGGCTGGGCGCAGGAACTCCCGTTCGGCCCGGTCGAGTCGGTGGCCTTCGGCCCCGTCGTCGGCGATGAACGCCCTGTGGTGCTCGCCAGTGTCCTCTCGCGTGAGCCGGCCTGGTGGAAGCGCTACCGCGGCGGCGCCGCCGGCAAGCTGTGGATCGACGCAGACGGAAACGGTGAATTCGTCCGGCTCGCTGCCGCGCTGGACGGAAACCTCACGGACCCCCTGTGGGTCAAGGGACGGATCGCGTTCCTGTCCGACCACGAGGGTTACGGAAACCTCTATTCCGTCCTGCCCAACGGCAGCGACCTGCGGCGCCACACGGACCACGAGGACTTCTATGTCCGCCACGCCGCCACCGACGGCGAACGCGTGATCTTCGAATCGGCCGGTGAGCTCTGGCTGCTGCCCAGCCTCGACGCCGAGGCCGTCAAGCTCGACATTGTGCTCGGTTCCGCCTCGCAGGCGCGCCGGCCCGCCCCGCTGAAGCCCTCGAAGCACCTTGGCGACGTCGTACCGGACCGCACGGGCGCGTCCAGTGCCGTCGAATCCCACGGAACCGTCCACTGGCTGCGGCACAAGGACGGCCCTTCCCGCGTCCTCGAGGCCACCCCGGGCGTCCGGGCACGGCTGCCGCGGCCCTTCGGCGAGGGCCGGATCGCCTATGTCGCCGACCACGACGGCGTCGAGGCCCTGTACCTGAAAGCCATTGCGGCGCCCCTGGCCGGAGCGGCTGCGGCAGCATCGAAGGCCCCGCAGCCGGCCGTGCAGTCCGCTGCCGAGTCAACGGCCCGGCCCGCTGCTTCCGCCGAGGACGCCGGCATGCAGTTGCCGAAGCCGGTGTCCGCAGCCGCCCTGACCGGCGCAGGATCAATCCCCGCCGCTGCAAACGGTTCCGTGTCCGGCCAGGTCACAGCCGTCCCGGCTGCAGCAGACGCAGCCGGCTCCATCTCCGGCTCCGAGCCCGACCGGGCCGGTGCGGGCGCCGCCGTGGAGAACGCGCCTGCCGCCGATGAGCTGACGCGGATCGACTTCCCCAAGCCCAGCCGGACCAGCGCCATCGAAGCCAGCCCGGACGGGCGCTGGCTCGCCGTCGGCACGGCCTTCGGTGATATCTACCTTGCCGACACCCGCACGGGCACGATATCCCAGCTGAGCAGCATCGGCGAGGGCAGCATTGAGGGATTCACATGGTCCCCGGACTCCGCGTGGCTCGGCTGGTCCGAGCCGGTCACGTCCTTCGGGTCCCGCAGCCGGCTCCGGATCACCCGGATCGACGGCGGCACTGGAGCTGCGATCATTGACGTCACCGACGGCCGGTTCCGCGACGAGTCGCCGTCGTTCACCCCGGATGGCAAATACCTCGCCTTCCTCTCCAACCGCAGTTTCGACCCGGTCTACGACGGGCACTCCTTCGATCTGTCCTTCCCGAGCCCGATCAAGCCGTACCTCGTCGCCCTCGCCGCCGACACCCCGTCGCCCTTCGGCCCGAGCGTCGACCTCCACGCCGACGCCGACGCCGAGGCAGGTGCCGCCGGAACAGCGGGTGCTGCGTCCGGGCCGCAGCCGGCGGCCAAACCCGTGCCGTCCGTGCGGGTCGACGCCGAGGGCCTGGCCCACCGCGTCATCGGGGTCCCGGTGCCGCAAGGCAACTACGCCGGACTCACCGCCGTCGCCGGCGCCCTGCTCTGGCTGGACAGCGAGCTCGCCGGCACCACCGGTGAGGGCCGGGCCAGCCTCGAGGACAAGGGCGCGGCGCCGAGCCTGGTCCGCTACGACCTGGCCAAGCGCCGCACCGCCACGATCGTTGAGGCCCTGGACAGCTACCGGCTCTCCGGCGACGGCGAAAAGATCGTGTTCATCCAGGACAAGCAGATCCGCGTGGCGCCGGCCGCCGCCAAGGCCGATGAGGACTCCGGCCAGCTGGTCAAGGTGGACCTTGGCCGGATCCGGGTGCAGCTGGACCCACTCAGTGTGTGGGGCCAGGCCTTTGACGAGGCATGGCGGCTCCAGCGCGACTTCTTCTGGACCGAGGACATGGCCGGCCAGGATTGGGAGTCCGTCCACGCCCGCTACCGCCCGGTGGTGGAACGCCTCGGCTCCCATGACGACCTGGTGGACCTGCTGTGGGAGCTGCACGGCGAGCTCGGCACCTCCCACGCCTACGTCCGGCCCGTGGCCGCTGTCGAGAACGGCAGCAGCCCGCAGGGCCGCCTCGGCGCGGACCTGGGGTTCACCGGCGAGGGGTGGGAAATCACCCGCATCCTCGCGGGGGAGTCCTCTGACCCGCTGGCCACTTCGCCGCTGACCCGTCCCGGCGCCGACGCCAAGCCGGGCGACGTCCTGCTGGCGATCGACGGCGTCGAACTGACCCAAACGCGGACCCCGGCAATGCAGCTGGTCGGCGCGGCCGGCCGCGCCGTGGAACTTACCCTGCGCAATGGCGCCGGCCATGGTGCGGCCGCGGGCGCCCAGCGCCGCGTGGCCGTGGTCCCGGTCAAGGACGAGGAGCGCCTGCGCTACCAGGAATGGGTCTCCGGCAACCGGCGAACTGTCCGGGAAGCCTCGAACGGGACGTTCGGCTACCTGCACATCCCGGACATGATGGCCAACGGCTGGGCACAACTCCACCGCGACCTCGACACCGAAACGGCCCTGGACGGACTGATCGTCGATGTCCGGCGCAACCGCGGCGGCCACACCTCTCAGCTCGTGGCCGAACTCATCGGGCGCAAGGTCACCGGCTGGAGCATGCCGCGCGGGGAAAAGCCGCGGACGTACCCGCACCACGCTCCCCGCGGACCGGTCATCATTCTCACCGATGAGTTCGCGGGCTCCGATGGCGACATCATCACGCAGGTCTCCAAGCTGCGGGGGATCGGGCCCGTCATTGGCACCCGCACCTGGGGCGGAGTCGTCGGGATCGACAACCGCTTCGCGCTGGCCGACGGCACCGGCGTCACCCAGCCGCGCTACGCCACCTGGTTCGCCGGTGGCGTTGGCTGGGGCGTGGAAAACTTCGGCGTCACCCCGGATATCGAGGTGACCTTCCCGCCGCACGCCTACGCCGCCGGAACCGACCCGCAGCTGGAGTACGGCATCGGGGCGCTGAAGGAAATGATCCAGGAACTGCCCACGGACCGTCCGCCGCTGCGCGAGGGTTACCGCCGGGTCCGGCCCGCACCGCTGCCTGCGCGCCGGCAGGCCGGCCAGGCCTAGGCGCTCCCGGGCGCGGCCCGCACAGACGGTCCGCGCAGGACAGATGGCAAGGCCCCCGCCACCCTGGACATCCAAGGCGGCGGGGGCCTTCGTCTTACTGCGGCCGGCCTAGGAGGCCAGGGTGGCGTCCAGGGTGATCTCGATGCCGGTCAGGGCAGCGGAGACGGGGCAGCCGGTCTTGGCTTCCTCGGCCAGCCGCTGGAAATCGTCGGCGGAAATGCCGGGGACACGCGCGGCCAGGGTGAGGTGGCTGCCGGTGATCCCGGTACCGGGCTGGAAGGTCACGTCGGCCTTGGTGTTGATCTCCTCGGCCGTGTGGCCGGCCTGGGCCAGGGCGTTGCTGAAGGCCATCGAGAAGCACGCGGAGTGCGCTGCCGCAATGAGCTCCTCGGGGCTGGTCTTGCCCTCGGCGGCCTCGGCGCGCGCCTTCCAGGTGACGTCGAAGTTGCCCAGCCCGGAGCTGTCCAGGGTGGTGTTGCCGGCGCCTGTCATCAGGTCGCCATTCCATACAGTGTGTGCGGTGCGTGTTGTAGCCATGTCCACTCCTCGACGTCGTTGTGAATCAGGGGTCCGGCTGGTGCCGGAGCCTGCCGTGATCAATCCTAGGGATTCTGTGCGGCCGCCGCACGGGGGTTCCGCTGTCAGAGGATTGTGACCCGTACAGTGTCGTCATGGAACTTACCGAAGATGCGCAGGTGCCAGGGGCGCCCGTGGCGCGTATCGCCACGATTATGGTCAACGCCGTCGACGCCGGGCGCCTGGCGCAGTTCTGGGCCGACTTGTTGGGGACGGCGGTCTCCTCGCGCTTCGAGCAGTTCGTCTGGCTGGAACCCGCCGGCACCGGAGCCCCGCAGCTGGCCTTCCAGCAGGTCCAGGACCCCACGGAGGGCAGGCGGCGCCTGCACCTGGACATCCATGGGCCCGACCCTGCGGCGTTGCGCGCCCGCGCCGAGTCCCTCGGTGCCGGGTTCGTGGAGGGCAATGACATCGGCGACTTCCACTGGGATGTCATGCAGGATCCCGAGGGCAACGAATTCTGCATCGCCGGCGACTGACAAGCCGGCTTAACGGCGGCAGTTAAACGACGGCAGCGCCGCACCCCGGCGGGGGGAGCGGCGCCGTCATGGCCGGTGCAGTCAGCCGGTTACTGCCACAGGGTCGCGATCGCGACGTTGAGCAGTGCCAGGCCGCCAACGCTGTTCGCGAGGCCCTTGCTGATCGGCTCGCCCTTCTTGTACTTGCGGCGGCCAATGAAGGCCAGGACGCCGACGATCAGGGCGATGACAAGCTTGACGCCGAGTTTGGCGTAGTTGGCGTTCATGTCCAGGGCCGGGATCAGCCCCATCATGATGATGCCCGTGATCAGCTGCAGCATTGCGCCGTCAAACTGGCGCGGGTGGACGGTGGGCTTCTTCATCTGGCCGATCCAGATGCCGACAATCATGGCGGCGCCGATGATGTGCAGGAAGACCATGACGTTATAGACGATGTTCATGGCATCAGTGTAGCCAGAGTCTTCTACGCACCGTAGTAGGACCCGCCGCGGCCCCGGGGCGCAACAGCAAAAACGGCGACGGCGGCACGGGCGCCCGGTGGTTTCCCACCGGAGCCCGCACCGCCGTCGCCGTCGGTGTGCGCTTTTAGACCCTAGAGTCCGAGGTCGGCCTCGAAGGCGCCTTCCTCAAGGCGTGCCTTCAGCGTCTGCAGGAAGCGTCCCGCGTCGGCGCCGTCGACCAGGCGGTGATCGTACGTCAGGGAGAGGTACATCATCGAACGGATGGCCAGCGAGTCATCGCCGTTCTCGTCGGCGACCACTACGGCCCGCTTGACGATCGCGCCGGTGCCGAGGATGGCAACCTGCGGCTGGTTGATGATCGGGGTGTCGAACAGGGCACCCACCGAACCGATGTTGGTGATGCTGAAGGTGCCGCCGGAAAGCTCGTCCGGGCCGATCTTGCCGTTGCGGGTGCGGTCGGCGACGTCGGCGATCTTGCCGGCCAGGCCGGCCAGGTTCAGGTTGCCGGCGTCCGAGATGACCGGAACCAGCAGGCCCTTGTCGGTGTCCACCGCAATCGCCAGGTGCTCGGCGTTGTGGTAGGTGATCTCCTGCTTGTCCTCGTCGTAGGAGGCGTTGACCTTCGGGTGCTGCTTCAGGGCCTCGGCAACAGCCTTGGCGATGAAGGGCAGGAAGGTCAGCTTGGAGCCGTTCTGGGCCTGGAAGGAGTTTTTGGCCTTGGCGCGCAGCTTGGCAACCTTGGTCATGTCGACCTCATGGACCTGGGTCAGCTGGGTGGAGATGTCCAGGGACTCGCGCATGCGGCGGGCAATGACCTGGCGGATGCGCGGGGCCTTCTGCACGGTGCCGCGCAGCGAGGACGCTGCGCCTGCGGATGCCGCGGCTTGCGGCGCAGATGCGGCGGGGGCTGCCGCGGGTGCGGAGGCGGCCGGTGCTGCCTTTGCCTCGGCAGCTGCCAGCACGTCCTGCTTGCGGATGCGGCCGCCGACGCCGGTGCCGGTCAGGGCAGCGATGTCGACACCCTGCTGGTTGGCCAGCTTGCGGACCAGGGGAGTGACGTAGCCGGACTCTGCCGGTGCGGCAGCTGCTGCCGCAGGCGCGGGAGCTGCCGGAGCGGCGGGAGCTGACGGAGCAGCCGCTGCGGGAGCTTCCTGCTTGGGAGCCTCCGGTGCTGCTGCCGGCGCTTCCTGCTTGGGAGCTTCCGGTGCTGCTTCCTGCTTGGGGGCCGCGGCGGGCGCCGGTGCGGCCGGTGCCGCGGCGCCGGAACCGATGACGGCCAGGACGGAGCCGACCTCGGCCGTCTCGTCCTCGTTGACGCGGATTTCCAGAAGGGTTCCGGCAACCGGGGACGGGATTTCGGTGTCGACCTTGTCGGTGGAAACCTCGAGCAGCGGCTCGTCGACCTCTACGGTGTCGCCGATGCTCTTCAGCCAGCGGGTCACAGTGCCTTCGGTGACGCTTTCACCCAGGGCAGGCAGCGTGACGTCGTGTCCTTCCCCCGCTGGAGCAGAATCTGGAGCAGAATCCGGAGCGGCGGCAGGGGCCTCGGCGGCCGGAGCCTCCGCGGGAGCCTCTTCTGCGGCCGGCGCAGCTGCGGCGGGAGCCGGTGCCTCTTCGGCGGCTGCGGCCGGAGCCTCTGCGGGGGCGGCCTCGCCGGAGCCGATGCGGACCAGCGGGGCGCCAACTTCAGCGGTCTCGTCCTCGGCGACGAGGATTTCCTCGATCACGCCGGCGATCGGAGAGGGGATCTCGGTGTCGACCTTGTCGGTGGAGACTTCGAGCAGCGGCTCGTCCACCTCTACCCGGTCACCGACCTGCTTGAGCCAGCGGGTGACGGTTCCTTCGGTGACGCTCTCACCGAGGGCGGGCAAGTTAACGGATTCAGACATGTCGTCCCCGTTCTCCTTATTGATCTTTAGTGCGGATGATTGCTGCCTTGGTCGAGCTTAGTGCACCCGGCTTTTCGGGCCGGGTGCACCAGGCTCTGAGTTCATGCGGTGGTGCGGGCGGAGCTGCTAGCCGTGGAGGGGCTTGCCCGCCAGCGCCAGATGCGCCTCGCCCAGGGATTCGTTCTGGGTGGGGTGGGCGTGGACCAGCTGGGCCACGTCCTCCGGGTAGGCTTCCCAGTTCACGATCAGCTGTGCTTCACCGATCTGCTCGCCCATGCGGGCGCCGATCATGTGGACGCCGACCACGGGGCCGTCCTTCTGGCGGACCAGCTTGACCAGGCCGGACGTGCCCAGGATGGAGCTCTTGCCGTTGCCGGCCAGGTTGTATTCCTGGGTCTGGATCTGGTCCTCGCCGAACTTCTCCTTGGCGGCCTTCTCGCTGTAGCCGACAGTGGCGATCTCGGGTTCGGAGTAGGTGACCTTGGGGATGTTGACGTCCTCGACGATGACCGGCTTCAGGCCGGCGATCTCTTCGGCGACGAAGATGCCCTGCTGGTAGCCGCGGTGCGCGAGCTGCACGCCGGGGACGATGTCGCCGACGGCGAAGATGTTGCCGACGCCGGTGTGCAGGCGCTCGTTGGTGATGACGAAGCCGCGGTCGATCGTGATCCCGGCCTCTTCGTAGCCGAGGTTTGCCGTGACGGGGCCACGGCCCACAGCGACGAGCAGGAGGTCGGCCTCGAAGGTCTTGCCGTCCACGAGGGTGACCTTGACGCCGTCGTCGTTCTGCTCGACGCCCTGGAAGAAGACACCGGTGGAGAACTTGATGCCGCGCTTCTTGAAGGCGCGCTCGAAGGCCTTGACGATCGTGGCGTCCTCGTTCGGAACCAGCGACGGGAGGCCTTCGACGATCGTGACGTCGACGCCGAAGGACTTCCAGACCGAGGCGAACTCGACGCCGATTACGCCGCCGCCCAGGATGATCGCGCTCTTGGGGATGTAATCCATGGTGAGGGCTTCGTCGGAGGTGATGACCTTGCCGCCGATTTCCAGGCCCGGCAGGGTGCGGGAGTAAGAGCCGGTCGCGAGGACAATGTTCTTGCCCTTGTACGCGGTGCCGTTCACGACGACGGTGTCGGTGCCCTGAAGCTTGCCTTCACCCTCAATGACGGTGATGCCCTTCTTGCCCTTGATCAGACCCTGCAGGCCCTTGAACTTGCCGGCAATGATGCCGTCCTTGTAAGCGTTGACAGCCGTGATGTCGATGCTGTCAAGGGTCACGTTGACGCCGTACTTGGCCGAGTCGCGGGCGTGGTCCGCCAGCTCTGCCGAGTGCAGCAGGGCCTTGGTGGGGATACAGCCGTTGTGCAGGCAGGTGCCGCCGAGCTTGCCCTTTTCGATGAGGCCGACGGTGAGGCCAAGCTGGACAGCACGCAGTGCGGTGGCGTAGCCGCCGCTGCCGCCGCCGAGTACCAGGATGTCGAATTCTTGCGCAGTTGCCTGATCGGCCACTAAAACGCTCCCTCGCGTGAACGATGACACGAGAGTACGCATCATCTGGTCTTGGAACCTGTCTGCTGTGATTGTGCCAGCCGGCCGGTTCCCTTTCATTTGTGACTACTACATTGGGGTCTGCTTCTGGGAAACAAGGTTTACCTTAGCGAACCACTAATACATGCTCCACCTTGCCATGGCGTTTGTGGAGCGCTTGTGTCCAGTGTCACGCGCCTTTGTGGCCGGGAAGGCATCGCCGCCCCGGCCACAAAGCCGCGATGCGCGCTAGACGGTCTTGGTGAGGATGTCCTCGACGTAGGCCACCAAGGTGCGGACGGTGCAGCCCGTGCCGTGTTTGTGGTTGTAGCCGTAGGGGCTGCCGTTGTTAAACGACGGGCCGGCGATGTCGATGTGCGCCCACGGGATCTGTTCCCCGTCCTTGCCCTTGCCGACGAACTCGCGCAGGAAGACGGCCGCCGTCATCATGCCGCCGTGGCGTTCGCCAATGTTGGCGATGTCGGCGACCTGGGAGTCGAGGCTGGCCCGGAGTTCTTCCGGCAGCGGCATGGGCCAGACGAGCTCGCCGGCCCGGTCCGCGGCGGTCTTGATGGCGCCGGTAAGGGAGTCGGAACCCATCACACCGGCCGTGCGGTCGCCCAGGGCAATGAGCTGGGCGCCGGTGAGGGTTGCGACGTCGATGATGGCATCCGGGAATTCCTGGCTGGCGGCGACGATGCCATCGGCCATGACCAGGCGACCCTCGGCGTCGGTGTTGAGGACCTCGACGGTCTTGCCGCCGAACATCGTCAGAACGTCCGCCGGGCGCTGTGCAGCGCCGGAGGGCATGTTCTCGGCGATGCAGAGCCACGCGGTCGCCTTGACGGGCAGCCCGAGGCCCGCGAGGGCCAGGACGGTGTTGAGGACGACGGCGGCACCCGCCATGTCGGACTTCATGTCACCCATGCCCAGGGCCGGCTTGATGGAGATGCCGCCCGTGTCAAAAGTGATGCCCTTGCCCACGAGGGCAATCTTGGCCGTGGCCTTCGCCGGGGCGTATTCGACCTTCACGAGGCGCGGCTGCCGGGTGGAGCCCTTGCCGACGCCGAGAATGCCGCCGAAGCCCTCCTTCTCAAGACGCTTCTCGTCCCAGACGGTCACCTTCACCGGCAGGCCCTTGGACAGTTCCTTGGCGGCATCGGCGAAGGACTCGGGGTAGAGGTGGCTCGGCGGCTGGTTGACCAGCGTGCGGGTCGCGTTCACGGCCGTGCCGATCAGGGATGCCCGGTTCAGGACGGGCGCCAGCGCCTTGTCCGTGGCGAAGTCGGTGCGGATGATGACGTTCTTCACCGGATCCTTGAGCCCGTCCTTGGAGGACCGGAACTCCGTATAGGAGTAGGCGCCCATCGCGGCGCCCTCGGCGACCGCCGCGACCTCGGCCAGGCTGGTCGTGGGCAGGGCCAGGGTGACGGTGGCGACGCCGGCCAGCTGGCGGACGGCCGAGCCGGCGGCGCGGCGCAGTGCCTCCTCGGAGAGCGGCTGCGTGGCGGAAAGCTTGCCGACGCCGGCGAGCAGCAGGATGGTCGCTCCCGCCTCGGGCAGGCCGGGCAGCCGGTGAGCCTGGTCCGCCGCGCCGGTGATGCCAAGAACGCTCAGTGATTCCGCCAGGGCCTCCGCGGCCTTGGCCGTCAGCGGATTGTCGAGCAGAACGGGGCCGTCAGGACCCTGTCCGACGCCGATGACGAGGGCATCGCTGGGGGACTTCTTCAAATCCCCTGCGACTGCACTAAGTTTGACTTCACTATTCTTGACCACGAGGACAGTCCTCAATTCTCTGTGATGGTTCTCGGTGATATTCGGCAGGAACTGCATGTTTGGCGTCCTGCCACGGATCCCGGGGCGCCGTCGGTCTGGGACGCAACCCGGTGTCTGCAAAACAAGCCCTAGGGCCATCACCGATCGTAGTCTCTCGACCGTGCGGAAATTCAATCGAATGAGAGCTGGAGCACACCCCGGGCAGGAATTAGCCCGGGCGCCGGGGCGTTGTATTGGTAGAGACGCTGCGGAGCGGTGAGTGCTCCATGGGACTGGCCGGCAGGATCCGCCTGACTGGCCGTTCTGCCAGGCACCGCCCGAATGGCGGATTGCGCCCCGCTTCTCCCACCGCCGCCCTCGTGAAAGGAACACGCCGTGATTGAACGGATTTCCGGCTCTTTGCTGGATCCCCAGTCGCTCTATATCCGTGATGACGCGCTGTTCTCCAGCACCGAACTGCGCGGACTCAACCTCGTCATGGGGTTCACCGGCTTCGCCGACGCGGGCCACGTGGTCCGGCAGATCACCGCTGAACTGCTGGACACGCTCGATACCGAGATGATCGCCGAGTTCGACGCCGACCAGCTGATCGACTACCGGTCCCGGCGCCCGCAGGTCAGCTTCGTCGAGGACCACCTGCAGGACTACCAGGCACCGAGCCTGGCGCTCTACCGGCTGGTCGACGGACTGGGCAGCCCGTTCCTGCTCCTCGCGGGGTTCGAGCCGGACCTGCAATGGGAGCGCTTCGCTCGCGCCGTCGTCGGCCTCGTCGAAGAGCTCGACGTCAACCTCGTCACCTGGATCCATTCGATCCCGATGCCCGTGCCCCACACCCGGCCGGTCGGTGTGACCGTGCACGGCAACCGGCCGGAGCTGATCGAGGGAATCTCGGTCTGGAAGCCCACGGTGGAGGTGCCGGCCGCGGTGGGCCACATCCTCGAGCTGCGGCTGACGGAGGCCGGCCGGAACATCGCCGGCTATGTGATCCATGTGCCGCACTACCTGGCCGAAGCCGAGTACCCCACGGCCGCCGTGGCCGGGCTCGAGTACCTGGGCGCGGCAACGTCGCTCATGCTGCCGACCGATCGTTTGCGCGAGGCGGGACGCGAGGTGGGCCGGCAGATAGCCGAGCAGATCGAGGCATCCGAGGAGGTCCAGCAGGTGGTCTCACGGCTGGAGACCCGGTACGACGAAAAGGCCGAGGGGACGGTCCGGAGGTCGCTGCTGGCTGATGAGAACGACCAGCTCCCCAATGCCGACGCCCTTGGTGCCGCCGTCGAGGCGTACCTGGCCCGTAAAGAACCCGGCGAATAAATACTATTTATCATGAACCGGGCATAATGGGGGAGTGACCTCTCCCCGCGCCTGGCTGATCTGGATCGTCGGGATCTTCGCCTATCTCGTGGCGGTCAGCCAACGGACCTCGTTCGGGGTGGTCGGCCTGGAGGCAACGGAACGCTTCCACGCCAGCGCCGCGGAGATCTCCTTCTTCACCGTGCTGCAGCTGCTGGTTTATGCGGCGCTGCAGATTCCCGTGGGCATTCTGGTGGACCGGTTCGGCTCCCGCGCGATGCTGGCGGGCGGTGGTGTCCTGATGGGACTCGGCCAGCTTCAGCTGGCGTTTGCCGACAACATACCCGGCGGAGTCCTGGGACGCGTCCTGGTGGGCGCCGGTGACGCCATGACGTTTATTTCCGTCATCCGGCTCATCCCGCTCTGGTTCGCCCCGGGGCGCGTCCCGCTCCTGACGCAGCTGACCGGCATGTCCGGCCAGCTCGGCCAGCTCTTCAGCGTGGTGCCGTTCGCCATGATCCTGCACTCCGCGGGGTGGACCCCGGCCTTCCTGACGCTCGCCGCGATGTCCGGCCTCGCCGTCGTGCTGGTCCTGATCCTGCTCCAGGACCTTCCGCCCGGGCACCCCCCACCGGCACAGTCCCAAGGGCTGCGCGCCACCGGCATCTCGCTGGCGCACGCCTGGCGGCAACCCGGGACCCGGCTCGGGCTGTGGAGCCACTTCACCGTCCAGTTCAGCGGCACGGTTTTTGCCATGACGTGGGGCTACCCCTTCCTGATTTCCGCCGAGGGACTGGACCGCGGCACGGTCTCGGCCCTCATGGCGCTGTACGTCGCCGGCGCCATCGCCGCCGGACCGCTGATGGGCAGATTCGTTGCCCGGCATCCGCTGCGGCGCTCCACTATGGTGCTGCTCATTTCCGGATGCACCGCTGCCGCCTGGGCGGCAGTTCTGCTGGTGCCGGGACGCGCGCCGCTCTGGCTCTTGGCCGTGCTCGTGGTGACCCTCGCCGTCGGCGGCCCCGGTTCCATGATCGGCTTCGATTTCGCCCGGACCTTCAACCCGGCCCACCGGCTCGGCACCGCCACCGGGATCGTCAACGTGGGCGGCTTCATCGCCGCGCTCGTGTCCATTTACCTGATCGGGCTGGTGCTCGACGTCCTGCATGCCACCGGGTTCTCGCAGGGGGAGCTCTACGGCCTGGATCCGTTCCGCGTGGCCCTGAGCGTGCAGTTCCTGCTGCTGGCCGGGGGAGCAGGAGCCATCGTGGTGACCCGGCGGAAGGTCCGGCGCCAAATGGCGGCCCAGGGAGTCATGGTTCCGCCGCTGCTCAAGTCCCTGGCCGAGCAGCGCAGGCTGGTCGCGGAGCGCCGCCGCACGCCCTGAATATGTGGTGGGCCGGGCTGATCGGTCATCCGTATGGCTGAAGTTGTTCATTATCGGGGTTGAACTAACTCAGAACGAGCGAGGGAGATGTGGACGCCAGCTTAGGGTGAAGGCATGTTCAAACCGATCCAGTCTCTGAGGCTCCTCGCGGCACCGGCCACGTCCGTGCTGCTTCTGGGGACTCTCTTTATCCTGGAGGAGCGACATTTCGACCAGAACAGCGCCCTTCTGTTGGCGCTCCTGACCGGCGTCGCTGTGGCCGAGGTCCTGCCGGCCGCTGCCGTGGGGCTGGTTTTCGCCGCCTTGGCCCTGCAGAGCCTGAAAGTTTTCCCGTTGGTCTTTCTCTCGGGCGTGCTGAGCTACGCTGTCGTTCCGGTGGTCATCTTTGTCGCCGTCATCGGCTGGAAAGCCCGGAACCGGTGGGTCCTCCCCGTTGCTGCTGTCGTATTTGCCGGCATCATCACCGTCAACTGGTTCACCGACCAGACCTGGATCAACATCATCTTCGCCAGCCCGATCTACGGCAGGGAATTACTGCGAACCCTCACCTACGCCTTTCTGATCTTTGGAGCCTTCGCCGCCCTGAACCTCGCCGCCTGGGCCGTCGGTGTGGCAGTAAACAACGCCTCGAGGAGCCGAAGGGCGCAGCTCGCGGCGGAAACACGGCTGCGGGAGACCGCGACCGAACTCGCCATCGAACAAGAACGCAACAGAATCGCCGGGGAGCTCCACGACGTCCTGGCACATTCACTGACAGTCATCGTGGCCCAGGCCGACGGAATACGCTTCATCCACCGCACAGAACCGGAAACCGTGGAAGAAGCATCCAAGGTCATCGCCGAATCGGCGAGGACCGCCCTTGTCGAAACGCGCCGGCTCATCGAAGGCTTCTCCACGGAGCTCAGCAACCAACCGACTCACAAAATTGAAGACCTGGTGATTCTTGCCGACCGTCTGAGCTCCAGCGGCATGGCGGTCACGATCGAAACGACGGGCCAGCCATGGGACATGACCGCCGCCCAGCAGCTATCGGTCTACCGCCTGGCGCAGGAAAGCCTCACAAACGCCTTCAAGCACGGAGACCGGAGCCAGGGTACGCACCTGCACCTGGTGTGGACGGCAGGATCCCTTGAGCTCCGCATCAACTCCTCGCTGATCACCAGCCCGGCCGCGACGACAAAGGCCACCCCATCGGGCCGCGGGATAGCAGGAATGAAAGCCCGCGCCGCAGCCGCCGGCGGATGGGTGGAAACAGTCCGCGGCGAAGAGACCTTCGAAGTACTGGCCTTCCTCCCGTCGGCCGGACCTAGGCAGCAGGCAGCGGCCGCCTCCAACGGGCCCCGCCTGCGCTCAATGGAGGGAGCACAACCATGACGACCACACCGATCCGGATTGCCCTGGCCGATGACCAGCCGCTGTTCAGCGCCGGGCTCAAAATGATTCTGCGCAGCCAGGCGGACATGGACCTTGTCGGCGAAGCCGTCAACGGAGAGGCCGCCGTCGAACTCGTGCAGGAGACCTCCCCTGATGTGCTCCTCATGGACATCCGCATGCCTGTCATGGACGGCATCACGGCCACAAGGACGATCCTGGAAGAGTCCACTGGAACTGCCACCAAAATCATCGTGCTGACCACGATCCAGCATGACGAAGCCGTCGTCCGAGCCATCCAGGCCGGCGCCGCCGGTTTCCTGACCAAAGACACCACACCGGACTTCCTGCTGGCCGCCATCCGAACGGTTCACTCGGGGCACTCAGTCATCGCTCCGGCCATCACCAACGAACTGCTACGCGACTACACCACGCCCTCTTCCGGGAACGACGCCGCGCTGGCAGACCTGTCCGGAAGGGAGCGCGACGTGTTTCTCCTTACCGCCAAAGGGCTGGGAAACGCCGAAATCGCGGCCTCACTGGTACTCAGCGAAGCCACTGTGAAATCCCACGTCGGCAGCATCCTGGCGAAACTGAAGCTGAAGAACCGCATCCAGCTCGTCGCCTTCGCTTACGAAAACAACGTCCTCAACTAGCCCTCACAACAGCACCGCCCCACCCTCCGACGCCGTCCCAATACGGGAAGGACAGCCACCGCTTTGCCCAAAACAACCGAAGGAGCCACCATGAAAAAGAAGATCTTCGGCGCTGCCGTGCTGATCGTAGGCACCGGCGCCGCCCTGGCCGCGGCCGCCATCCCGGCCGCGTCGGTCACCGCGTCCCCGGAGCCCGTCCCAGGGATCATCCGCCAGGCAGAGGCCTACGCCTCAACAGATCCGATAGCCGAAAAGGGCATGCAGGAGGCTGTCCGCCGCTGCATGGCCAAGGCCGGCTTCGACTACACACCGCCCGCCTCCGAGACGACTATGGACCTCAACGGAGCCATCGGATTCAAACGGCTCACGGTCGACGCCGCCAAAGCCAGCGGCTACGCCAGCACCCGACCGCAGGGACCTCACGAGCCGGCTCCCGGGTCCGCAGACGGCAAACTCTTCGCCAATCCAGCCTTCACCAAGGCACTCACCGGGCCCGGGGACACCGCGTCAATGACCACGGTGGACGGTATGGGAACGTCCTCCGGCGGATGCCGCGGCGAAGCCATGACACAGATCTACGGCAGCGCGGAAAACTACATGCTCGCCACCGGTATCGCCTCCAACTGGTTTTTCCCGGCCGCCCTGTCCGCCTCCGGCGACTCGGGCATTACCAAAGCAGTCGCTGACTGGGCGGCCTGCATGAAGGAAACCCCTTACGCCTCGTTTTCTAACCCGGGGCAGGCCGCCGATGCCGGTAAAACTGCGGGCGGCCAGGAAGAGTTCAGAATCGCCGTGACCGACGCCGTCTGCCGGGACAAGACCGGGTTCCACGCTGCCCTGGACAAAGTCCTGGACAAATACCTGACAACCCGCATGCAGGAACTCGCCCCGCAGATCGCGAAGGTCAAAGAGATTCGCCGCGCCGCGGACGCGAACGCGGCAACGGTGGAGGCCACTGCATCGAAATAGTGCGGTTTGGCGAAAGGCCGGCGTCCTGTCAGCATTCGGGGGGGCGGGGGGAGGACACCGCCCGTTGGCGCTGGTTCCGCCATAGTGGTTCCGACTTCGTCGCGGTTATCCACATAGCGCAACCCGGTACTGTCGCCGGGGACGCAGCCGCCGCGAAGCTGGACTTATGACAGCTCCCGATCACCTGAGAATTACCGGCCCCGAAGACATTCTGGGCTTCATCCCGCACTCCCTCGGTTACTGGCCGGAAGACAGCCTCGTGGCCATGACCTTGCAGGGGAAACGCCTCGGAGCCACCTTGCGGGTCGACCTCCCCGTGCCCGGAGACGGCTCAGGCCGGAGGGACATGCTGGCCGGTTTTGCCCGGAATGTCGTGGCCTATCTGCAGGCGGACGACGCGGCTGACGGTTCGCTGCTGGCCTTCTTCACTGACGCTGAGGCCGGCGCCGATACGCAGACGGACAGCGCCGGCGACGGCCATGCGTGGGCGGACCTGCTCAAAGAACTCGAGCTTGCCCTTGAGGCAGCCGGATTGCCCGTGAGGGACGCCTGGATTATCGGTACTGAGTTCTGGCGCAACGCAGACTGCAGCGATCCGGAATGCTGTGGGATGCCCGGCCGTCCGGTCGAACAGATCAGGAACAGCAGGCTCAACGCCGAGATGGTCTACCGCGGCAGCAGCGTCGGCGCGGTCCCCGGCGCCCAGGGGACCACCCCGGCGCCGCTGCCGGTGGACCCCGCGGTGAGCCTTGCCGAGTGCGGCTGGGCGGAGCAATTCTCTCCTCGACGGCGGGACCGGGCCCAATTCGACCAGGTCCTCGACGTCTGGATGATGGCCATGCAGGCCGCCATTGGCCAGGAGCACCTTCCTGTCCCCACCGCGGGTGACGTGGCTAGGGGTGCCGTCCCAGACCCCGGAACCCCCGACCCCGGAACCACCGACGCCGGGACCGACGCCGGAACCACCGGCTCCGGGACCGATGCCGGAACCACCGGCTCCGGGACGCCCGATCCCTGGACCATTGGCCGGCCGCTTCAGCTCTCACCGGAACTCGCCGGCTACCTGCGGGCCAGCCTGTGCATTCCGTCGTGGCGGGACGCGGTCCTGGTGATGGCGGCCGCCGGACGGTCCGCGGCCGAACGCGGCGCCGAGGACTTCGGTATCTTCGACCCGGACCCCGGGTCCGCCGCTTTCCCCGATAACACGCCCGCCTCATGGCTCGGACCGACGCCCAGCCCCCTGCCGGGTCCAATGTCCGGCCGCACTTCCCGCACCAAGTCCGCTCCGCGGACGCCTCTGCCGGTGGCACCCGGCAGCGGCGGGTCCGCCGCCGGCGCCGTGCCTGCTGCCGGGGCTGTTCCCGGTTACGGGGAAGTCCTGCTCGGACTGGCGCCGTCGGTCCCGGACTGGACCCTGATGGGCGGGCTCGAGCGGGTCCTGGAACGGCTCGGCCGTCTTGGTGACGGGGAGGCAACGGCAGCCGCCGTGACGGCGCTGGGCTGGATCGAATGGTGCCGTGGCCGCGGCTCCTACGCCGACGCGCTCTACCGGCAGGCCCTGCAGGGCCACCCGGGGTACAGGCTCGCGGAACTGCTGGCGGAGCTTGGCCGGCGCGGCACCCTTTGCGGCTGGGCTGCCAGGCGGGAGGCGGCCTGGCAGAAGTTTGCCCCGGACGCGGCATGAGGTCCTGACGCGGCGGGCGAAGCCGCCGCGATATCGCCGACCCGGCGTCGCGAAAGGCACCCGGCCTGAAAACCGTGAGACAATGGTTGCCGAGACCCGGTTGGGTCCGTGTATCAAGTGCCCTAAATGTTCCTTGGAAACAGGGAACATTAAGGCCGCGCCAGCAGTTCTACTAAGTGGCTCTGCTGGTCGTGGTTGCACCTGATGTTGAACACGGACTTGACAGGGTCATAGTGGTGTTGCCCGTATGGTGATTCCGCAGACCGCAGCTAGAAAGGTTTTCAGTGACCCCGTCTTCCGCGAAGAAGGAACCCGCCGACCAGGCCGAATTGTCCCCTGAGGAGAAGAAGGCGGCGACCAACGCCAAGCGCGCCGCCACGCGCGCAGCCAACAAGGCTGTCAAGGACGCCGCTTCCGCAGAGGGTGGCGACACCGTAACCGGAGTCGCCAAGCCTGAGCCCAAGAAGCGCGGGCCCAAGCCCGGCGCGAAAGCCGCGGCAGAAGCCGCCGGCAACTCTGCCAGTACGTCTGACGATGACGTCGACGCCGAAGAGGATCTCGACGACATCACGCCCGACGCCGCCGAGCTCGGCGACGAAGTAGAAGGCGAGGAAGTCGCCGGCAAGGCCGCGGCCACCACCGGCTCCGGCTTCGTCTACTCCGACGCCGACGACGACGACGCTCCGGTGCAGCAGGTTATGTCTGCCGGCGCCACCGCCGACCCCGTCAAGGACTACCTGAAGCAGATCGGCAAGGTCGCCCTGCTGAATGCCGAACAGGAAGTAGACCTGGCCCTGCGGATCGAGGCCGGTCTCTTCGCTGAAGAAAAGATCGCAGCCGACGACGGCACCATGGACCCGAAACTCAAGCGCGAGCTCGAATTCGTCATCCACGACGGCAAGCGGGCCAAGAACCACCTGCTGGAGGCCAACCTCCGCCTCGTCGTCTCGCTGGCCAAGCGCTACACCGGGCGCGGCATGCTGTTCCTGGACCTGATCCAGGAAGGCAACCTGGGCCTGATCCGTGCGGTGGAGAAATTCGACTACACCAAGGGCTTCAAATTCTCCACCTACGCCACCTGGTGGATCCGCCAGGCGATCACCCGCGCCATGGCTGACCAGGCCCGCACCATCCGCATCCCGGTGCACATGGTGGAAGTCATCAACAAGCTGGCCCGCGTCCAGCGCCAGATGCTGCAGGACCTCGGTCGCGAACCCACCCCGGAGGAGCTGGCCCTCGAACTCGACATGACCCCGGAAAAGGTCGTGGAGGTCCAGAAGTACGGCCGCGAGCCCATCTCGCTGCACACCCCGCTTGGCGAGGACGGCGACTCCGAATTCGGCGACCTCATCGAGGACTCCGAAGCCGTGGTTCCCGCGGATGCCGTGAGCTTCACCCTGCTGCAGGAACAGCTGCACTCGGTGCTGGATACGCTCTCCGAGCGCGAAGCCGGCGTGGTAGCGATGCGCTTCGGCCTTACCGACGGCCAGCCGAAGACTTTAGACGAAATCGGCAAGGTCTACGGTGTGACACGTGAGCGCATCCGCCAGATCGAATCCAAGACCATGTCCAAGCTGCGGCACCCGTCGCGCTCACAGGTCCTGCGCGACTACCTGGACTAAGCGCCACTGGTCGCAGACCGGGTAAAGGTTCTCAGCAATGCGGGGTCTCTTCCCGCCCGTCCTCACCGGAGGAACGGGCAGGAAGGGACCCCGCATTGCTTTTTGCCGCCGCAGCCGGGTGCACGGCACTTAACCGAACCGGCACCTGACGAAACAGCACTTAACGAATCAGGGCCCCTCCGGTATGGAGGGGCCCTGATGCAGTGGTCTCAGGTCGCCCGGAACCCTGTAGGGCGACGGGCTGAAGCCGGTGCGGTCTAGTCGACCGGAACCGGGGCCTTCTGGTGAAGGCGGTCAGTCTCATCATGCCAGTCTGAACTGAGCGGCTTGAGTGTCGGTTCTACGGCGCGTGCGTGGTGGCCGCAGAAAAGAAGCTCACCGCCGGAGGCACCGAGAACAACTCGGACATATGCCTGTGCTCCGCAACGATCGCACCGGTCTGCGGCGGTCAGTGTGCGGTCCGCAACTGCTGTTGTCATGTTCGGCCTCCTTAGTAGATCGGTATACCTATATAACCAGCATTCGTGGCCAAACCATGGCACGGATGGCCTACTTTCGCTGTCCGCGTATCACGTCTCAGTAACGGCGGGTGGCCGGAGAGCCCCCGCGGGGAGTGGCAGACCGTCGATCACCCGGAGTCCGACTAACCTAGGAAGTGCGTCAAATTCTGTGACTGCCGCCTGCGCACGCTGCGGTGGCTGTCCCGATCCTTTAAGGAGTTCACGACCCGTGGCACCCAGTTCTGATTACACCGCCCGGCACCTCTCCGTGCTGGAGGGCCTCGAGGCCGTCCGTAAGCGCCCGGGCATGTACATCGGCTCCACGGACTCCCGCGGCCTCATGCACTGCCTCTGGGAAATCATCGACAACTCCGTCGACGAGGCCCTCGCCGGCTTCGGCCACGACATCAAGATCATCCTCCACGCGGACAACTCAGTCGAGATCCACGACGACGGCCGCGGCATCCCCGTGGACGTCGAACCGAAAACCGGGCTGACCGGCGTCGAAGTCGTCTTCACCAAACTGCACGCCGGCGGAAAGTTCGGCGGCGGCTCCTACACCGCTTCCGGCGGCTTGCATGGCGTGGGCGCCTCGGTGGTCAACGCGCTCTCGGCCCGCCTCGACGTCGAAGTGGACCGAGGCGGCAAGACGTACAAGATGTCCTTCCGCCGGGGGGAACCGGGCCGGTTCAAGGATCCGGGCACCAAGCCGGACCCCGCGACCCTGTTCGAACCCTTCATCGACGGCTCTGTGCTCGATGTCGTGGGCAAGGCCAAGCGCGGCGTGACCGGAACCCGGATCCGCTACTGGGCGGACCGGCAGATATTCACGCCCGACGCCAAATTCTCCTACGATGACCTCGCCGCGCGTGCCCGCCAGACCTCGTTCCTGGTCCCCGGACTGAAGCTCACGGTCCGGGATGAACGCAGGATTGCCGGCACGCCCGGAGAATCGGGCCCGCATGAAGAGGTCTTCCACCACGACGGCGGCATCTCCGAATTTGTCGACTTCCTCGCCGCCGACCCCGCCGTCACGGATATCTGGCGCCTCCACGGTGCCGGGAAATTCAAGGAAACCGTCCCCGTCCTCGACGAAAAGGGCCACAGCCAGCTCGCGGAGGTCGAACGCGACTGTGAGGTCGACGTCGCGCTGCGCTGGGGGATTGGCTACGACAGCACGGTCCGGACCTTCGTCAACATCATTTCCACGCCCAAGGGCGGCACCCACCAGTCCGGCTTCGAGCAGGCCCTGCTCAAGACCTTCCGCAAGGCCGTGGAGACCAATGCCCGCAAGCTCAAGGCCGGCAACGACAAGATTGAAAAGGACGACATCTTCGCCGGCCTGACCGCGGTCCTGACCGTCCGGCTGGCCGAACCGCAGTTCGAGGGCCAGACTAAGGAAATCCTGGGCACCTCCGCCGTCCGGGCCATTGTGGCCAAGGTGGTGGAACAGGAGATCACCGCGAAGCTGACCTCCGCCAACCGCAACGACAAGGCCCAGTCCGCGCTGCTGCTGGAAAAGATCGTCAGCGAGATGAAGTCCCGCATCTCGGCGCGCGTCCACAAGGAAACCCAGCGCCGCAAGAATGCGCTGGAAACCTCCTCCATGCCCACCAAGCTGGCCGACTGCCGTACCGACGACGTCGGACGCTCCGAACTGTTCATCGTCGAAGGTGACTCCGCGCTCGGCACCGCCAAGCTGGCGCGGTCCTCCGACTTCCAGGCGCTCCTGCCGATCCGCGGCAAAATCCTCAACGTCCAGAAAGCCTCGGTGGGGGACATGCTCTCCAACGCCGAGTGCGCTGCCCTGATCCAGGTGGTGGGGGCCGGTTCCGGCCGCACGTTCGACATCAGCGCCGCCCGGTACGGCAAAGTGATCCTGATGACCGACGCCGACGTCGACGGCGCCCACATCCGGACCCTGCTCCTGACGCTCTTCTTCCGCTACATGCGTCCGATGATCGACGAGGGGCGCGTCTTCGCCGCCGTCCCGCCGCTGCACCGGGTGGAGGTCGTCAACGCCGGCCAGAAGGCCAACGAGATGATCTACACCTACTCCGAGGCTGAGCTCCATGTCCTGCTGGCGCGGCTCGCCAAAGAGGGCAAGCGCTACAAGGAGCCGATCCAGCGGTACAAGGGGCTGGGCGAAATGGATGCCGAACAGCTGGCCGAAACCACCATGGACCCGCGACACCGGACGCTCCGCAAGGTCGGGATCGAGAACGCCAAGCAGGCCGAAGAGACTTTCGACCTCCTCATGGGCTCGGACGTGGCGCCGCGCAAAGACTTCATCATTGCAGGCGCCGCCAATCTGGACCGGGAGCGCATCGACGCCTGACGTTCCGCCGGCGGGGACGGGCTGGCCGGAAGAACGGACTTAGCCGAGCAGGCCGGGGACCAGCAGCAGGGCCGTCGGCACTGCCAGGAGCAGCACACAGCAGGCCAGGACAGCGGCGCGCAGCGGTTCCGACAACGGCGGCTGCGGCGAGAGCAGGCGGCTGACGCGTGACGCCGTCGTGCCCGCCGAGCCGCTGCCTCCGGTGGCGCCGGGCTGGCTGGGGTCGCCGTCGGCCACGCCGGGCTCGCCGAACGCCAGGCGCACCGCGGGGGTGGCCGGGGACCCGCTGGCCACAATGGCAATCGCCCTGATCAGGGTCGCCTTGCTCTCCGTCTTGAGCGCGACGTCGTCGGCCAGCATCTCGATCAGGGAGTTGACCGACTCCTGCGCCAGCCGGGTGGTGGGCAGCCACGGCAGCGCCTGGCGCCACGCGGCGAAGGCCCACAGCAGGAGGTGGTGGCGCTGGCTCAGGTGGGCGTTCTCGTGAATTAGCACGGCACGCAACTCATCGGGCTCCAGGGCGGCCATGAGGCCGTCGGAGAGAACCGTCACGGACCGTGCGCCGCCGGGCAGGCAGTACGCCACCGGCGAGTCCACGTTCAGGACCATCGTCCCCGGGCCGTCGGAGGACGGAGACGCCAGGAGGTCCAGCAGCTCGCGGTGGCGGCGGCGCTGGCGCTGGATCTTGTAGTAGGTCAGCAGCAGGGTAAATACCAGGTGCGCCGTCAGCAGGGCCGCGGCCGAGAGCGCAAAGATGTGCCAGAAACCCAGTTCCGTGGTGGGGGCATTGTGGAAGACCATGCCAGCCAGCGCCCGCAGGCCGGAGAGCAGGTTGTCCCCGACCGGCTCGAGCCCGTAAACCAGCATGGCGCCGATCATGGACAGGCCACCGGCCAGCGCGATCGCCTGCCACAACAGCATCGCCGTGAAGGGGGAGCGGGCCGGCCACTGGGCACGGGAGAGGAGGACAGGCACCGGCCACGCCAATGCTATCGCCAGGACCGCCAGAAAATATGAGGTCCAGAACATCGGGCGCTAGCTGCGGCCCAAAAGCTTGCGCAGGGTTTCTGCCTCGTTATCCGTGACGGAACCAATGAACCGGGCCAGGACGGCTTCGCGGTCCGGAGCGGAGCCGAGGACCTCGTGCATGAGTTCCGCGGTGTGGTCCGCACGGCTCGAGACGGCCTGGTAGCGGTGAGGGCGGGTGCCGCGTTCGCGTTCCACCAGACCCTTCCGCTCAAGGCGCGAGAGTACGGTCAGCACCGTGGTGACCGCGAGGTCTTTGCCCACGTGTCCGGCGCTGCCGTCCTGGGGCTGGGTGCTTTGTGCGAGGAGGTCCCGCAGAGTGTTGGCTGTCGCAGCTTCTTGGCCTGCCCAGAGCAGGTCCATCACTGCCCGTTCCAGTTCACCGAGACTTGCCATTGCGTACATCCTTCTATGCCTGCCGCGCCGGCGTCATGCTGGGAAACTGCTGGTGCCTGCCGGGGCGGTGTGTGTGAATACTTCGTTTACAAATTTACCGCGTTTTGCGCATTCTTTCTACATGAAGTAGAACACGGCCGCCCGGCGTGTCGCGCCGCCGACCCGGGGTGGCGGGAGAGGGCCTTTGTTCCATTGCAGGCCGTGACGTGCCGTGGGAGTCTGGGTTACGGGGAAGCGACGATGTGTTCTACACTCTGTAGAAGAATTACTTCTACGCCACGTAGAAGTTGCTCGGACCTAGCCAAAAGTAGGGACTGCCTTGGACGCCTTGGAAATCGCACGCTGGCAATTCGGAATCACCACGGTCTACCACTTCATGATGGTGCCGCTCACGATCGGCCTCGGGCTGGTGGTGGCTGTGATCCAGACGCTCTGGTACCGCACCGGCAAGCCGGAATATCTGCGCATGACCAAGTTCTGGGGCAAGCTCTTCCTGATCAACTTCATCATGGGCGTGGCCACCGGCATCGTGCAGGAGTTCCAGTTCGGCATGGCCTGGAGCGAGTACAGCCGCTTTGTCGGTGACGTCTTTGGCGCCCCGCTGGCCCTGGAAGCGCTTTTGGCGTTCTTCGTCGAGTCAACCTTCCTGGGCCTGTGGATCTTCGGCTGGAAACAGCTCAAGCCCGCCGTCCACCTGGCCTGCCTCTGGATCGCCGTCATTGGTTCCGTCTTCTCGGCCTACTTCATCATCGTGGCCAACAGCTGGATGCAACACCCCGTCGGCGTCGAAATGGTCAACGGCCGGCCCGTCATGACCGACGCGTGGGCCGTCTTCACCAACAACACGGCCCTGGTCGCCGTGCCCCACACTCTCTTCGGCGCCCTGGCCGTCGCCGGCGGGTTCCTGCTCGGCATTGCCTGGTACCACCTGTGGCGCCGCCGCCACGACGGCATCGACACCATCGGGGCCGACGGCAAGGTGATCCCCGGCGAAGCCGCCGGCATCCTCGGCCGGGACCGCAGTGACCACACCGTCTGGATCCGCTCGCTGAGGATCGGCGCCGTCGTCGCCATGATTTCCTTCGCGGGCACCGCCGTCACCGGAGATCTGCAGGGCAAGCTCATGTTCGAGCAGCAGCCCATGAAGATGGCCGCCGCCGAGGCGGCCTGCCATGATGGCACCGGCTTCTCGGTCCTCAGCGTCGGCAACCTCGGCGCCAAGAACTGCGATGACATCGTGGCCGTGATCGAGGTCCCCGGCATCCTGTCCTTCCTGGCCAAGGGCGACTTCACCACGGAGGTCAAGGGCGTCAACAGCCTGCTGGGCGAGTACCAGGCCAAGTACGGCACCACCCTGCCGGACAACCCCATCTACGGGGACCGCGCCGGACAGCAAATCCAGTACGTGCCCGTCATGGAAGTCACCTACTGGGGCTTCCGGATGATGATCGGCTTCGGCGGCGTGGCCGCCCTCGCCGCCCTCCTGGCACTGTGGGCAACCCGCAAGGGAACCGTGCCGGCCTCCCGCGGCCTCATGCGCCTGGCGGTGTTCGGGATCCTCGCACCGTTTGGTGCCAACGCGGCGGGCTGGATCTTTACCGAGATGGGCCGCCAGCCGTTCGTCGTCGCCCCCAACCCGGACCCCAGCGGCATCGACCAGGTCTTCATGTTCACCGCCGCGGCCGTCTCACCGGGAGTCTCGGCCGGAGAGATCCTGACCTCCCTCGTGGTCCTGACCTCCATCTATGCTGTGCTGCTGGTGGTGGAGGTCAAGCTCCTGGTCAAGTACATCCGCGGCGGCGTGGCCTCGGCCATGCCGGAACTTGTCCACGCCCCCGTTGACGAAAACGAGGACAACACCCCCCAGGGCGGTCCCGGCAAACCCGACGACGACGTCCTGGCGTTCGCCTACTAGGCGCCCGCCCGGCAACCCACCACCCAGCAACCCACACGAAAAATACGCAGAGGATTCTCAGCATGGAACTGCTACCCACCATCTGGTTCGTTGCCATCGCGGTGCTGTGGACGGGCTATCTCTTCCTCGAGGGCTTCGACCTCGGCGTCGGCATGCTGATGAAGGGATTCGCCCGGAACAACACGGAACGCCGCGTCCTGATCAACACGATCGGCCCGGTCTGGGACGGCAACGAAGTCTGGCTCCTGACCGCCGGCGGCGCCACCTTCGCGGCGTTCCCGCTCTGGTACGCCTCGCTGTTCTCCGCCCTGTACCTGCCACTCCTGCTGGTCCTCGTGGCGCTCATTTTCCGGGCGGTCGCCTTCGAATACCGCGGCAAGGTGGACAACCCCCGGTGGCGCGCCCGCTGGGACTGGGCCATCTCGGCAGGGTCGTTCGTCGCGGCCTTCGGCGTCGGCGCCGCACTGGCCCTGACCACCACGGGACTGCCGCTGAACGCCAACGGCGACCGAGAGGGCGGCCCGTTTGCCTGGTTCAGCGGCTACGCCGTGCTCGGCGGGCTCGCCGTCGTCGGTTTTTCCCTCCTGCACGGTCTCGGGTTCCTGGCCCTGAAGACCGACGGCGAGGTACGCCACCGGGCGCGGGCCTGGTTCGTCCGGCTGCTGCCCGTGCTGCTGCTGCCCATGGCCGGCTGGGCGGTGAGCCTCCAGCTCCTCAGCGGCGAGGCCTGGACCATCGCCGCCGTGGTCGGCGCCGTCGTCGCCGCAGTCCTGGCGTGGAATTTCGCCCGCAAGGGTGCCGAAGGCCGTGCCTTCATGTCGCTGGGTGCCTTCCTCCTGCTCGGCAGCGCCTCCATCTTCGGTGCCGCCTTCCCCGTGGTCCTGCCGTCCACGCTGGATCCCGCGTTCAATCTCACCGTCTCCAACGCCTCGTCCTCGGACTACACCCTGGGCCTGATGAGCATTGTGGCCTGCATCGGGCTGCCGCTGGTCCTGGCGTACCAGGCCTGGACGTACTGGGTGTTCCGGCGCCGGGTGAGCGCAGCGCATATCCCGGAGGCGCACAGCTTCCTTCCCGCGATCGCCGCCAAAGCGCTGGCACCGAAGGACTAACTTCCCAGATGAGACCGTTCCCCGCCGGCCCCTCGACCCGTTCCGCCCTCTACCTGCTGGGACTGCTTGCCGCCCTGAAAGCCCTCTCGCTCGTGCTCATGGCGCAGGCTGTGGCATCGATGCTCGCCGGGCTCGCCGCTCATGACCCCGCCTGGGCAGACCAGCTGGTTCTGGGCGCCGCGGGGGCGGTGCTGCGCTCACTGACGGTGTGGGGCCAGTCCGTGGCCTCACGCCGGGCGGCGCTCGGAGTGAAGGAGGAGCTGCGCTCCCAACTGCTGGAGCAGGCGCTCAGGAACGGCACGCGGTCTGCCGGGCCCGCCGACGGCGGCCTCGCCGTGCTGGCCACCCGGGGGCTGGACGCCCTGGATAGCTACTACACCCAGTTCCTGCCCGCGCTGGTGAACTGCGCGGCCATTCCGCTGCTGCTGGGCGCCCGCATCCTGTTCGCCGACTGGGTCAGCGCCGTGGTGATCGTGCTGACGGTGCCGCTGGTGCCGCTGTTCATGATCCTGATCGGGCGGTACACCGAGGAACGTGTCAGGGACGCCCAGTCCGCGCTGGCACGGCTCTCCGGGCACATGCTCGAGCTCGCCAAAGGCCTGCCCGTCCTCGTGGGCTTGGGCCGGGCCTCCGCCCAGCGCCAGGCGCTGGAGGACATGTCCGAGGAATATCGTTCCCGGACCATGGGGACTTTGCGCACGGCCTTCCTTTCCGCCCTGGCCCTGGAGCTCATCTCGACGATTTCCGTGGCGGTCGTCGCCGTGTTCATCGGCGTCCGCCTGGTCCACGGCGACATGGCGCTTGAGGCAGGGCTGCTTGCGCTCATCCTCGCTCCCGACTGCTACCTTCCGCTTCGGGAGCTCGGCACCGCACACCACGCCAGCGACGACGGCCGGGCAGCCCTCGCCGAAACCACAGCGGTCCTCGCGGACCCCGGAGCTGCGCCCCTGGATCCGACGCCGGCCTCCGGTCCTGCCGGCCCGCCCGCCGTCACCGTGGACGGACTGATCGTCCGCTTCGGCGGACGCACGGACACCGCCGTCGGACCGTTGAGCTTCACCGCCGCCGCCGGCCAGATCACGGCACTCGACGGTGCCAGCGGCGCCGGCAAGAGCACCGTGCTCGGAGTCCTCGCCGGGACCATCGGGACGGATGCAGGGACCGCCGTGTCCGGACGCCTCGGAGGATTCACGACGGCGGATCTCGCCTGGGTGCCACAGCATCCCGTCATGTTGGCTTCCACGGTGCTGGACGAGATCCGCCTGTATCTCGGCGTTCCCGCCGACGAAGCCGACGCCGCCACGGCCGGCACCGAGGCGGGCGCGGAAGCCGATGCGGCAGCGCAGCGGTGCCTGGCAGCCGTGGGCGCGGGGCACCTGGCGGCCAAGCACCCGGCCGAGCTGAGCCCGGGGGAGCTGAGGCGGGTTGCTCTGGCCCGCGGGCTGGCGAGGATCGAGGCCGGCGCCCGCGTACTGCTCCTGGATGAACCCACCGCCCATCTGGACCGGGGATCGGCCACACTGGTCAATCGGGCCCTCGCCGGGCTCCGGGGAAAGGTCACCGTGCTGCTCGTTGCGCACGACCGGCACACCCGGGACCTTGCCGACACTCTCGTCGCGGTTACGCCGGGCGCCGGCGGCCACCACGGCGGTGAACTTCCGGCCCTCGTCCCGCCACTGCCGGCATCCGCCGGGGGAGAGCCGGGCGTGCAGGCGGCGGCCACCCGGGCGCCCTTCCTCGTGGACGCCGCGGCGCCGGGCCAAAGCCAGACCCCGGACCCAACCCCGACCCCGGATCCGGCCCCGGGCCGCCCCGAAACCGGCCCCGCTCCTGCCGCGGCCGCCGGTTCGGTCAGCTCAATCGGCTCCGGCCCGTCCGGCCCGTCCGGTTCGGTCACTGCCCAGTTGCGTCGCCTGCTGGCCCCGGTCAAGGGCCGGTTCGCCGCCGCCGGAGCCGTAGGCACGTTGGCGGCCCTGTTCGCCGTCGCCCTCGCGGGGCTGTCCGGCTGGCTCATCATCCGGGCCAGTGAACAGCCGCCCATCCTGTACCTGCTCACCGCGATCGTCGGCGTGAGGTTTTTCGGCGTCGGCCGGGCGTGCCTGCGGTACTCCGAGCGGTTGCTGCTGCACGATGCCGTGTTCGCCGCCTTGACCCGGCTCCGGGGCCGGCTCTGGGAGTCGCTGAGCCGCCGGGCGCTGTCCCTGCGCCGGCTCCTGCAGGGCGGCAACGTACTCGGCACGGTGGTGGACGACGTCGACACGGTCCGCGAGCTTTTGCCCCGCGTCGTGCTGCCGCCCGTGACCGCCGTCGCTGTCGCCGCGGCCGCAGTGGCCGGGATCGGACTGCTGCTTCCCGCTGCGCTGCCTGCCGTGGCCGCGGCAGCGCTGCTGAGCATCGTCGTTGCCCCCGCCCTGGCGTTGGCCGCCGACCGCATGTCTGCCGGCACCGAACAAAACCTCCGTTCCGGCGTGCTCCGTCACGTTGCCGCAGCCCTGGACGCCCGCGCGGAACTGCACGCGAACGGCGTCAGCGCCCCCGTGCTCAATGCGATTGGCCGGGCGGACCGGGCCGCGACGGCAGCCTCACAACGGTCGGCATGGGCGGAAGGTCTCGGCCAGGCCCTGACCGTCCTGGCCTGTGCCGGGGCCGCCCTGGCCAGCGCCGTGCTGGCCGCCCCGCTCGCCCTGAGCGGCGCGGTCGAACCGGAGACTGTTGCCGTCGTCGTCCTCGTGCAGCTGGCCCTGGTGGACCCTTACGCAGCCATCACCACGGCCGTGCGGCAGTATCCCGCGCTGCGCGCCGTGATGCGGCGGATCGGCGCGGCAGGAGTCCTGGAGGCGGGGGCGGTCAGTGACGCGGACGGCGGTGCCGCAACGGGTGGACTGGTGCCCGTGGCTTCGCGGCCCGGCGGCCTGCCAGGGATTGAACTCGTGGACCTCGCTGCCGCGTGGCCTGGCGGCGGAAATGTCTTCAGCGGACTCACGGCCGAGGCCGGCCCCGGGCGCTGGCTGGCCGTCACCGGCGCCTCCGGCTCCGGCAAGTCGACCCTGCTGGCCACGGTCCTGGGGTTCCTGCCGGCGGCCGGCGGCCACCTGTACCTGAGCGGACGCGCCGCCTGGTGCCCGCAGGAGGCACACCTGTTCGATTCGACCATCCGCGGCAACCTTCTCCTGGCGCGGCCGGAGCCAGCTCCCGCCAGGACGGAGAGTGCGCGGCGTGGACCCGGCGGCGCCGTGGTGGCCAACGGGGACGAGCAGATGCGGGCTTCCCTCGACGCCGTCGGACTCGGCCCGATGCTGGCCCGGCTTGAGGCCGGCCTGGACACCCGGATCGGCCCGGGCGGGGCCTTCCTCAGCGGCGGAGAGCGTACGCGCCTGGCCGTTGCGCGCACGCTCATGACCGGGGCCGACGTCATCCTGCTCGATGAACCGACGGCGCACCTCGATGCGGAGTCAGGCAGGCTCATGCTCGCCGAATTGCGCGACGGGCTGCGCGACCGGACCGTTGTCCTGGTCACCCACAACCCGGACGATATCGACGCCGCGGACACCAGGCTGGACCTGGACGCCGCAGCCGCGGCTGCCGCCGTGGGCGCCGCGGGCGAGGGTCCAGCGGCCGCGGCCGTGCTGGCGCGCGGGTAACCCGCCTATTAGCCTGTTGCCATGAACCGCAACGGCGAGCTCCACCCCCGGCCCGCACTCGATCCCCGGCTGTCCTGGCGGCCGGCGGAGCGCCGCTACCTCGACGCGTGGGCCGGGCTGATTGCCCGCACGGCCGCCGTCGAGCAACCCGTCTGGTTCGAGCGCCAGGCGGATCTGGAACAGATCCTGGAGTCGAAAAATAACCCGGCAACGGCAAACACCATCATCGGCTTCGATCCGGAGGGCGTTGCCCGGGCTTACGGCCGGATCACCAAGAACCGCGACGGTGACAAGGCGAACGGCTCCGGCTGCGTTGACCCCGAGTGGCAGGGGAGCGGGATCGGCACCTCGCTGCTGGGCTGGATGGAACAGCGGACCAGGGACCGCTTTGCCGAGGACGCACGGCCGGCCGGAACTGTTGGGGATGCCGGCACAGCTTTGGCGGCCGGCGATGCCGGGGGGAACGGGGACGTCCCGCGCCCGAGACTACGGCTCCATACCGAACAGCAGCACCAGCACCAGGCCACCTTGTTTGCCGGTTCCGGCTACGGCGTTGTCCGCTATTACAACGAGATGCACCGGCCACTGAACCAGGCTGTGCCTGAATCCTCCCTGGACCCCGGACTGGAGCTCGTCACTTTTGGTCCGGAGTTGCATGAACCGGTGCGGCTGGCGCACAACGCGGCATTCCGGGACCACTGGGGCAGCGAGCCCCGCGACCAGGAGGGTTGGGGCTTTGTGGTGAATGATCCGCAGGCCCGGCCGGACCTGAGCGGCGTCGTGCTGGACCGTTCTACCGGCACGGTGGCCGGGTACCAGTTGGCCACCCACGACGTCGGGGCCGCCCTGACCCGCGGCTTCCGCGAAGGCTACACGGAGCTCCTCGGCGTCCGGCGGGAGTACCGTGGCCGGGGCATCGCGCAGGTGCTTTTGGCCGATGCCATGCGCCGCTTCGCGGCCGCGGGCATGGACGTGGCCTCGCTGGATGTCGACTCGGAGAACCCGACCGGGGCCCTCGCGCTCTACATCAAGATGGGCTATGTGGCCGTCAACCGGAGCATGGCGTGGGACAAGGAGCTTCAGCCGGCAGCGCCGTAGGGGCCGCCTCGGGGAACCGCAGACCTGCGCCTGCCCGCCGGCCGTCCGCGCGCTGGTTCTTCGCGTTAGCCGTCCACGTCGTGGAGATGGTGGACGACGTCGTGCAGGAAATACTGCGCGAAGGTCAGGACAGTGAACACTGAGCCGTTGCTCCGGGTCCCCAAGCGGACCCAATCCTCCTCCGTTACCCGTGCGAAGGACGCTGCAATCTGCTCGCCCTCGGCCGTCAACTCGACGCCGACCTGGGCTGGATCGGCGTTGGCGTAGTCCTGCTCGATTGCCGTCTTGTCCTGGTCCCAGTCATCGAACCGGGCATCGTCCTCGGACAACATGAGGGACAGGCGGTGATCGAAAAGCGTGAAGACGTCCCGGACGTGGCAGCCATACTCGAGGACGGACCACGCTGCCTCGTTGGGCCGTTCCGTCGCGTCCGGACGTCGGAGGGCTGCACGCCACCGCGGGAGCATGCTGATGACGATCCCCGGCGCCGTGGCCGGGGTCGCGGCGGAGGCATCGAAACCGCACTCGGGGCAGGGCCGCGACAGGACCCAAGTCCAGTCCTTGGAATCCGGAATGATAGGCATTCCAGCAGTGTAGGTGCATTTGTTCCGCCGGGCATCCCGACCCGTCGCTGCAGCCGGTGCGGCACCCAGGTACGAGGCCAAAGCAGCACCGCCGTCGGCCGATGCTTTGACGACGTCGGCCGTGGCCGCCCAGTTGACGGCCCCGGTCCGAAGACGGACCGGGGCCGGGACGCTGCTAGAGGCTGGCCAGCAGGTCCTTCATCTCTTGGATTTCAGCTTCCTGGGCGGTCACGATTGCCTTGCTGAGGCTGATGGCGTCCGAGTTCTTGCCTTGGCTGCTTTCAGTCTTGGCCATCATCACCGCGCCCTCGTGGTGGGCGATCATCTGGGCCAGGAACAGCTTGGCCGCGTCGTTGCCCTGGGCGGCGTCGAGCGTCTTGAGGTCGCCGTCGCCCATCATCCCGTCGCCCATGCCATGGCCGGACGCCATCTGGGTGGGTTCGTTCCAGGTCTTGAGCCAGCCCGTCATCTGCGCGATTTCGGGTGCCTGTGCGGCCTTGATCTTGGTGGCGAGTGCGGTGATCCGCGCGTCCATGCCCTGTTTCCTGAGCATCATGTCGCTCATTTCCACGGCCTGGGCGTGGTGCGGAATCATCCCTTGGGTGAACATGGTGTCTGCCGCGTTGTGGCCTGCGGTTGCGGGGGCTGAGCTGGATGCCATGCCCATGCCGCCGCTGACCATGCCCGGCATGGTGTTAGTGGGTGTGCTTCCGGAGGTGCCGGCGCAGCCGGCAAGGGCGATGGCGGCGGAAATGCCGAAGGCAGAAATTGTGGCAGAGATGGTCAGGGTTTTCTTCATGGGGTCAAGTCCTTCAATCATCAATCGGCGTTGTGGCACGCCTGCGGATGACACGCCTGCGCCGCTGGAAGAACGGGATGGAGCGTGTCGGGTAAGTAGGGACGCCGGGCACGACACGGCGCGATCCCGTCTTACGTCCGGCTGATGGACAGATCGCCCGGCGAAGGACTTGCGGGGCGATAGAAGTAGGCCCTGACGGCGGCGTCGCTGTGCGTGTCCGGGTTGTGCATTGAGGCCGGTGCCGTGCCAGGCGGGGGCGCGGCCAGGGACGTCATTGCCGCCGAGGGCACACAGGCCGAGTGCATTGACGCAGCGTCGGCGCAGTTCGATTGGCATACGCACGAAGCCGCTGGGGCAGCGGCCCGGCTGTCGGCCGTCAGGTCGGGACCGGCTGGGGTCGCAGGGCGCGGAGCCAAGGAGTCACGGCCCATGGTGCGCTCTTGCAGGGCATGGGCGGCCGGATGAGGTGCGAGGCCGGTCTCCGGCCGGGAAGACGACCCCGCGGTTTCCGCGGAGGATGTCACCGCGGTCATGGCGTGAGCGCCATGCATTCCGGTCATGATGTGCATCCCGAGGAATCCAGCCATGACGGCCAGCAGGCCCACTAGCAGGAATCCGCGGCGAAGGGCGGTTGCGGCATGGCTCATGAAAGCTGCGGCCATGGCATTCTCCCTCCGGTTGGCAGTGTTGGACGGTAGCCAGGTTAAGGCTACAGGCTGCGCATTGGCCGGGCCGTCGTCGGGATACTTGCTCCCGCTGGGCTAGCGGACTTCGATGACGCCCATCATTCCTTGGTCCTCGTGGTCCAGGATGTGGCAGTGGTACACGGAGCGGCCGGTGAAATCCTTGAAGTGGATCCGGACCCGCACCTGTCCGTTGGCGGGTATGTTGACGACGTCACGCCAGACGGGCTGGCCCGGCGCCTGGCTCTGTTCTTCGATGATCTGCATCGGCCAGACGTGCAGGTGGAAAGGATGGTCCATCGGGCTGGGATTGATCAGGGTCCACTCCTCCACCGTCTGCGCGGCCACGGTGGTGTCCGTCCGGCTTGCGTTGAATTCACGGCCGTTGATGGTGAAAGTCATTCCCATCCCCATCCCCATACCGCCGACGGCGAAGGTCAGCTGCCGGCGAGCGGCAACGGCCGCGGTCCTCAGGTCTGCCGCTGCGGGCCGGGCCGGCACCGCCGGAGGAGGAGAGGGCGGGGCGCCGGAGACCGAGAGGGTCGCCAGCACGAGATCCCCTGTGCCCTGGGCGCCGTTGGGGGCTGGCCCTGCCGGTCCCATCATGCCGGCCATGCTGCCACGGTTGTAGTAGACGGCAGCGAGAGTGGCGTCACCCTCGACAGCTGTGACCAGGACATCTGCACGGTTGCCCGGCGCCAGCAGCACCTCGTCCACGTTCCGGGGTTCGGGGAAGCGGCCGGAATCCATGCCGAGGAGCTGCATCTGCTGCCCGTCCAGGCGCAGCTGCAGGTAGCGGGCCACGCAGGTGTTCACGATCCGCCACCGCTCACGCTCGCCCGGCCGGGCGGAAAGTTTCGGGTTGCTTTGGCCGTTGACCAGGACAAGTTCACCTTCCCGGCCGAGCATTCGGTCCATGGGCGAGGGGCCGGCGACGGTTCCGGAGCCGTCCAGGGTGATGTCAGAGACGACCATCACCCGCTCGCGGCTGACGTCCACGGGCTGTGCGTCCTCGACGATGATCGCACCGAACAGGCCGGCGAAAATCTGATCGGCGACCATGCCGTGATGGTGGGGGTGGTACCAGTACACGCCGGGCGGGTGGTCCGCAGGGAGCCGGTACTCGTAGCGGAACGAGTGGCCGGGCTCGACGACGTTGAAAACGTTGTCTCCGTTGCCCTGGGGTGAAACGTGGAGTCCGTGGACGTGCAGGTTTGTCGGGACGTCCATGCTGTTGACCAGCTCGACGGCGAACACGTCCCCACCCCTCAAACGCAGGGTTGGGCCGGGGATTCCGCCGTTGTAGCCAAGCGCCGAGGCCTGCTGGCCGCCGAGCTGCACTGAGCCAGCGGACGCTTCGAGCCGGACCTGCAACTGTCCGTTGCTGCTGCGCAGCTGCTTCGGCTCGGTGAAGTCTCCGCCCGCGACGGACGCGAACCGGGAACTGACCGTCCACCAGAGCCCGGCTCCGCCGGCGGCTATGGCTGCCGTGCCGACGCCGCCCAGCAGGAGCGCGTTCCGGCGGCTCATTGGGAGCACTATTGGTCCTCGCCGAGAACCTTTAGCTGCTCGCGGTATTGCTCCGCCGTCAGTTCACCCCGGGCAAAGCGTTCATCGAGGATCTGCCGGGCCCGGCTCCTGCGTGGGTAGGGCCCCTGCGGTCCCTGCATCCCGCTGTGACTGCCGCCTCCGGCAAACATGCGCACGGCGACCAGTACCAGCAGCGCTATGCCGATGAGCAGCAGTATGCCCCACATCCACATCCAGGCCATATTCATGCCGTAGCCCCACATCAAGACCGGTGCCCTTTCGCCTCAGACCATTGCTATTCCGATTCTTTGGCCGACCCCGGCTGCCCGGTAGAGTCCGAAGGCCTCCCCGCCCCGGGAGCCTCGAGCTACACGCACTCACGGATATCGAGTGCGCGCATGCCCGGCCGTGCCCCGCCGGCCAAGGAAATCGGCGTCGCGGTTTCTCAGGTACGTGGGGGATGTGGAGGAGTATCATTCCTTCCGGGGGGCGGGCCTGGAAAGAGAATAGCCATGCTCAAGGACAAGCAAGTCGGCGCAGTGCTACCGGCAGCGGACATCGCCCGTGCACGGGATTTTTACCGCGATAAGCTCGGACTCGAACCCGAGAACGCGGATGCCGAGGACAACCTGCAGTACAAGTGCGGCGGCGGTACCGGGTTCCTCCTGTACCAGACGCCCAATGCCGGAACGGCCAAGAACACGCAGATCGGCTGGGTGGTCGATGACCTTCCGGGTGCCGTTGCGGAACTCCGGGCCAAGGGAGTCGTCTTCGAGGAATACGACTTCCCGGGCCTAAAAACGGAGGACGGCATCGCCACCACTCCGGACGGAAGCTCGGCCGCGTGGTTCCTGGACACGGAGGGCAACATCCTGAGCCTCAACCACATGCCCTAGCGCCGGCCCACAGGATGCGGGCAAGGCTTCCGGGACTGAGATCGCCGGAGGCAACGCCGGATCACGAATCCCGGCCGGAGCGCGACAGCGCCGCCGGCCGGGTTTCGTTCGTCCGCGGTCCTACGTGTCGTTGCCGGCTTCCGGGTCCTCTGACCACGCCATGCTGGGTCCAATGGCGTCGATCGCCTGGGACAGCGGAATGCCGGAGCCGTCGCGGCGGCCATGCTCGCCGGGGAGTGAGCGCGCCACACCTGCCAGGGAGGACGCCTTGGCCGGACCGTGCCCAGCCCAGCCGAGCAGCAGCGTGTCCTCGCCCTTGAGGAAACGGTGTGCCCGCACCCCGGCAGTCGCCCGGCCCTTGACCGGGTACTCGGCCAGGGCGGTGACCTTCGCGGCCCCGGGGGCTGTGCCCGGCAGCGCGCCTTCCGTCCCCGCGATGGTCACGACGACGGCGGCGGCGTCAGCGGGGCTGGCGGTCCCGAAGAACATCACCCGGTCCCCGGCGGCCAGCTTGATCCCGGCCATGCCGCCGGCGGTCCGGCCCTGCGGGCGGACGGCGGAGGCACTGAAGCGCAGCAGTTGGGCCTGGCGCGTGATGAAGACGAGGTCGTCGTCGTCGGACCCGGCGGGGGCAACGCCCACCACGGTGTCCTTGTCCTTGAGCGCGATCGCTTCCCAGTCTTCGCGGTTCAGCGGATAGTCCGGCTGCACACGTTTGACCACGCCCTGGGCGGTTCCGATTGCCAGAACCTGGTCCAGCGGCGCGAAAGCCACCAGCGATTCCCCCTTGAGCAAAGTGATGAAATCCTTGGCCGCTACCCCGCCGGCCATGTTGGGGGTACCCGAGGTTGGCGGCAGCACAGGCATGTCCATGACCTGCAGGCGCAGCATGCGGCCCTGCGAGGTCACGGCGGCGATCTCGCCGCGGGCGGTGGTTTTGACCACGGAGGAGAAGACGTCATGCCGGGTTCGCGGTCCAGCCTCGGCCAGGCTGTCCTGGTTGGCGGTGCGGGCAATCTGCCCGGACACGGTGAGGATGGCCCAGCAAGGATCGTCCGCGATCTCAAGGGCCAGCGGTGCGGCCTTGCCCTTGGCCCCGGCGGCTGCGCCCAGTGCCGCGGCGACGGTGGGGGAGACGGCCTCGGATTCCAGCAGGACGGTCCGGCGCGGTGTGCCGTACTTTTCCGCGATCTCGCCGAGTTCGTCGGACACCAGGGCACGGAGCAGCGCGGGGGAGCCCAGGATCGCTTCAAGCTCCGCGATCTCCCGGCGGAGCTCCTCTTGCTCCTTCTCCAGCTCGACCCGCGAATATTTGGTCAGCTGCCGCAGCCGCAGTTCCAGGATGAAGTTGGCCTGGATCTCGGAGAGATCGTAGATGGACATCAGCCGGGTACGGGCCTCGGCCACCTCGTCGGAGGACCGGATGATCTGGATGACCTCGTCAATGTCCACGATCGCGACCAGGAGGCCCTCGACCAGGTGCAGGCGGTCCTTCTTCTTGCCCAGCCGGAAGGCGGTGCGGCGCCGGACCACATTGATCCGGTGGTCCACGTAGACCGAGAGCAGCTGGAGCAGCCCGAGGGTCTGCGGCTGGCCGTCGACGAGCGTCACATTGTTGATGCCGAAGGAGTCTTCCATCGGGGTGTAGCGGTAGAGCTGCTGGAGCACGGCAGTGGGATTGAAGCCGTTCTTGAGCTCAATGACCAGGCGCAGGCCGTGCTTGCGGTCGGTGAGGTCCACGACGTCGCTGATGCCGGTGAGCTTCTTGGCGTTGACGGCATCCTTGATCTTCTCGATCACCTTCTCGGGGCCCACCATGTAAGGCAGTTCCGTGACCACCAGGCCGGTGCGGCGGGCCGAGAGCTGCTCGATGTCCACCTTTGCCCGGGTCTTGAAGGATCCGCGGCCGGTGGCATAGGCGTCGCGGATGCCGTCCAGGCCCACAATCCGGCCACCGGTGGGCAGGTCCGGGCCGGGGACGAACCTCATGATGTCCTCGAGCGTGGCGTCCGGGTTGTCGATCAGGTGCCGGGCCGCGGCGATGACCTCCACCAGGTTGTGCGGGGCCATATTGGTGGCCATGCCGACGGCGATGCCCGTCGCGCCGTTGACCAGCAGGTTGGGGAACGCGGCCGGCAGCACGTCCGGCTGGGTCAGCTGGTTGTCGTAGTTGGGAACGAAATCGACGACGTCCTCGTCGAGGTGGTCGGTGAGGGTCAGGGCCGCGGCCGCCAGCCGGGCTTCCGTGTAGCGGGGGGCCGCCGGGCCGTCGTCGAGCGAGCCAAAGTTACCGTGTCCGTCGATCAGCGGCAGCCGCAGGGAAAAGTCCTGGGCCATCCGCACCATGGCGTCGTAGATCGCGGCGTCACCGTGCGGGTGCAGCTTGCCCATGACCTCGCCCACCACGCGGGCGCTCTTGACGTGGCCGCGGTCCGGGCGCAGCCCCATGTCGGACATCATGTAGAGGATCCGCCGCTGGACGGGCTTCAGGCCGTCGCGGGCGTCGGGAAGGGCCCGCGAATAGATCACCGAATAGGCGTATTCGAGGAATGAGCCTTCCATCTCGGACGTGACATCGATATCGACGATGTTCTCGACGAATTTTCCTGCGGAATCGTGGCTGGGTTCCCCTGCCGGGGGCGTGGTTTGGCGGCGTGCCATAAGGCTGGTGGATCCTTCTGAGGGGTGCTGAACGGGTACTGCGTAAGTTTATGACTAGGCTAAGCCTATGGTGGATCAGCCGGCGGACGGCGTATATCCGGAATATTGGGAAGCCGATGTTGTCCTGCGCGACGGCGGCACGGCGCATGTGCGCCCCATCCACCCCTCCGATGCAGATGCGGTCCAGGCCTTCCACGTGGGCCAGTCCCAGAAGTCCATCTACATGCGCTTCTTCGCCTTCAAGTCCAAGCTTTCCAGCAAGGAACTCAAGCGCTTCACCGAGGTGGACTACAAGGACCGGGTGGCCCTGGTGATCACCATCGGCGGCGAAATCCTGGGCATCGGCCGTTACGACCGGCTCGATGACCCGGCCGAGGCCGAGGTCGCCTTCAACATCGCCGACGCCCATCAGGGCCGCGGCATCGGCTCGATCCTGCTCGAACACCTCGCCGCCGCGGCCCGCGAGAACGGGATCCGCAAGTTCAGCGCCGAGGTGCTTCCGGAGAACCGCAAGATGCTCATGGTCTTCTCCGACGCCGGCTACGACGTCAAACGCCACTTCGACGACGGCGTGGTCAGCCTCGAGTTCAACATCGACCCCACCGACAAATCCCGCGCCGTGATGGAATCCCGCGAGCACCGCGCCGAGGCCCGCAGCATCCAGGAACTGCTCGCTCCGGCGTCCGTGGCCGTGATCGGAGCCAGCCGCAAATGGGGCACCGTGGGCTACCAGCTGCTCGAGCACGTGATCGAAGGCGGCTTCAGCGGCCCGGTCTATGCGATCAACCCGGAGGCCCTGGAACTGGCCGGCATGCTCTCCTTCGCCCGGCTCTCCGAGGTTCCCGGCCCGGTTACGCTCGCCATCATCGCGGTCCCGTACGACGAGGTCCCCAAGGTGGTCCAGGAATGCGCGGCCGCCGGGGTCAAGGGAATCGTGGTGGCCACCGCGGGGTACGCGGACGACGGCGAACGCGGCCTGGCGCGCCAGCGCGAACTGGTGCGGCAGGCTCGAGAAAACGGCATGCGCGTGATCGGCCCGGCGTCCCTGGGCATCGTCAACACCAACCCGGCCGTGTCCCTCAACGCCTCGATGGCACCGGCCCTGGCCCGTCGCGGCGGGTTGGGGCTGTTCAGCCAGTCGGCCGCGATCGGCGTCTCGCTCTACGCGGCCTCCAGCCGGCGCCGGGTTGGCATCTCGACCTTCCTCTCGGCCGGCAACCGCGCCGACGTCTCCGGCAACGACATGATGCAGTACTGGGAAGACGCCGCCGACACCACGGCGGTGGGCCTGTACCTGGAATCGATCGGCAACCCGCGCAAGTTCTCCCGGCTGGCCCGCCGGCTGGCCCGCACCAAGCCGGTGATTGTGGCCAAGTCCGACGCCATGGGCCTGAATCTGCCGCCCGGGCACTCCGTCCGCACCACCCAGGCTCCCTCGGAAGCGCTGGATGCCATGATGCGGCAGGCCGGGGTGATCCGGGTCGAGACCATCGAAGAGCTCATGGACGTCGCCCAGATCGTCTCGAGCCAGCCGCTGCCCGGGGGCCCCGGAATCGCCGTCTTCAGCAACTCGCGCGCCCTTGGCAAGGTGGTAGCAGACAGTGCCGCCCGCCAGGGGCTCGGCGTGGAACGGATCGTGACAGACGTGGACCTGGACGCGGGCATGTCCCGGGCGCTGCCGGCCCTGAGCCGGAGCCTGCAGGAAACCCTGACCGCGGACAGGGTGTACGCCGCGGTGGTCGCGCTGCTGCCGGCGCACGGTCTCACCGTCGAAAAGATCGCCGGAGTGCTGGCCGAATGCTCCGCGGCGGCCGGCAAGCCGGTGGTTGCCGCCTTTAGCGGAATCCTTGATCCCTCCATCTATGTGGAGGGAATGGTCGGCGCCGAACCTGAACAGCCGCACCAGCCCGCGCCCGCTCCGCCGGTCCCGTGCTACTCCAACCCGGGTGCGGCGGTCGCGGCCCTTGCCGCCGTCGTGCGCTACGCCCAATGGCTGGACCGGGACCAGGGACTGTTCGTGGAGCCCGAAGGGTGCCACCCGGAGGCCGCCCGGGTGGACCTGGAGCTGCTGCTGCGCGATGTGGGCGGCGAGCAGCTCGTCCGGCTGGACCAGGACACGGCCGCCCGGCTGCTGGGCCACTACGGCATCCGGCTGGTCCCGTCCGTCGGGTTCGAGACGGCGGAGGAGGCCGTGGCCGCGGCCGGGCAGCTCGGCTGGCCTGTGGCCTTGAAGACCACGGACCCGGCACTGCGGCACCGGCTGGACCTGGGAGGTGTGCGGCTGGACATCCAGGACGCCGATTCGTTGCGGCGCAACGTGCTGGAGATGCGCAAGTCGCTCGAGCGGTACGGCTCGCCGTCCCTGGAAGTGCAGACCATGGTACCGGTGGGGCAGGCCTGCACTTTCCGCGCCATCGAAGACCCGCTGCTGGGGCCGGTGATCTCCTTCGGCCTGGCCGGAGACGCCGTGAACCTGCTCGACGACTGGGCCCACCGCGTGCCGCCGCTCTCCGGCTCCGACGTCCACGACTTCATCCGGGCGCCCCGGGCGTCGCGGAAGCTTTTCGGCTACCAGGGCCTGCCCGCCGTCGACGTCGCGGCACTCGAGGACCTCGCCGCCCGCCTCACCAGGCTGAAGGACAACCACCCGGAGATCGCGCTGGTGCATTTCAATCCCGTCCTCGCCGGGCCCGATGGTGCCTCGATCCTGGCCGCCGATGTCAGGATCGCGAACGCCGCCCAGCGGACCGACAGTGCACGCCGGGCGATGCGCAGTTAGGGTCTAACCTCCCCGGCTGCAGCCCGCCTCCAGGGCCCGGCAGTTAGCAAGTCCCATGCTGATCTGTGAAAATGGAGACTATGAGCACCCAGCCTCCAGCACCCAAGCCCCTGGCGACCGCCCCCGCACGCCAGACCGCGCACCACCACGGCCTTCATGACCACAGTGCGCAGGGCCAGAGCCTGGAAGGGGCCCTCCAGCAGGCCGGTTTCTACCCCCGGCTCGTGGCCGACGTCGTCGCCGATGCCCTGGATGGCCGCGATTGCGTGGCCCACCTCGTACATCTCGAGACACACTTCGACCGGGCCGAGGTCCGCCGCCACATCACAGTCCTGGTGTTGACCGACGACATGTTGGTCATCACCCATGTCGACGACCAGCAGCTCGACGAGGCCGGCGAGCAGACCGTCGCCCAGGTGTCCACCGAGTCCGTTCCCGTCACCCAGATCCGCTCCGTCGTCTTGAGCTATGTCTACGCCCAGCCGCAGGACTACAAGCCTTCCGACCCTGTCCGCGAGCTGACGTTGTCCATTGCATGGTCCGGCGGCCAGCGTCTCGACATGGGTCCGGCCAGCTGCGGGGACCCGCAGTGCGAGGCCGATCACGGCTACAGCGGCACCATTGCCCAGGAAGACATCGTCCTGCGCATCAGCGCCGAAGCGGACGGCCTGCAGGCCGTACAAGACGCTAAGCTCTTCGCCCGCGCCCTCCGCGCTGTGAACACCGGCTCCGCGGCGCCGGTCCCGCACAACGGGCCCGGGCTGCCGCCCCGACCGCGGATGGGCGTGTTCGGAAACCGCCTCAGCCGCGGCCACCAGCGCTGACATGGCCCATTTCCGTCAGCCTGAGCCCGCCGAAGATCAGCTGCCAGTCCCGGTATTGGCTCCCTCCCTGGCCGCCGGCGCCGCGGCCGTTCCGCTGGCCGCCGGTGCTGGTCCGTCCCCGCTCCCGCCCGCCCCGGCGTTCGGACATCGTTCCATCGCCGAGGTGCTCACCAGCGCCGCCGCCAGCCTGGGAGTCCCGGGGTTTGAGAACAAACTGAACCTTCCGGCCGCCAAACGCGTGTGTGTGGTGCTGGCCGACGGGCTGGGCCGGAACCTGTTGAAGCAGAAGAGCGCCCACACCCCGTTCCTGCGTGCGGTCCAGCAGGCCGGCCAGGGCCAGGTGCCCGTGTCGCTGGACTCGGCGTTCCCGTCCACCACCGCGGCATCCCTCGCCAGCTTCGGCACCGGACTGTCGGCGGGCCAGCACGGCATGGTGGGCTACGACGTCCTGGATCCGGATCAGGACCGGGTAGTGAACATGCTGGGCAACTGGGACGCCGGCGTGGACCCGCGGACGTGGCAGCCGTTCCCCACCGTTTTTGAACGGGCCGCGGAACACGTCGATGTGACGACGGTCAGCCTGCCGCAGTTCAGCACCTCTGCCATGACCGAGGCCGCGCTCCGCGGAGGCCGCTTCCTCACCGGAATCACGTCGCACGCCCGGACCGAAGCGGCCGCCGAGGCCATGGCTGGCGCCGGTCCCTCGCTGATGTACTTCTATGTCAATGAGCTCGACAAGGCCGGGCACCGCCACGGCTGCCAGTCAGCCCAGTGGGAGCACCAGCTGGAAGAACTTGATGCCACGGTGCGCCGGCTCAACGCCACCCTGCCGGCCGGCACCACGGTGCTGCTGACGGCGGACCACGGAATGGTGGACGTGCCCGAATCGCAGCGGATCGACTACTCCGCGGAGCCGGCGCTGCTCGCCGGGGTGCGGCACACCGCCGGAGAGCCGCGCATGGTCCACCTCTACCTGGAGGATAGGACGGACGACGCCGCCCGCGGCCGCCTGCTGGCCAACTGGCGGTCCCGTTTCGGGGACAGAATATGGGCCTTCACCCGTGAGGAAGCGATCGCGGGCGGCCTGTTCGGCGACGTGAGGGCCGAGGCCGCCTTGCGGATTGGCGACGTCATGATCGCGGCCCGGGACGCGCTGGCGCTTTACGATACACGCAGGGTCCGGCCCACTGCCCTTGAGGTCGTGGGCCAGCACGGTTCCCTGACGAAAGCTGAGCGTGAAGTCCCGCTGCTCTATTTCCAGGCCGACGGTAAAAAAGCGCCCCGCGGCTGACGTTCCCAGCCTGAAATTCGGGACTGAAAATCGGGACGGAAATTCCTGCCTGAATTTCCTGCCTGAAATTCGGGACTGAAATTCGGGACTGAAATCCCTGCCGGAAACGCGCACCCGGCTTTTATTGGTCGTTGCGGGTTCCGAAGACGATTTCGTCCCAGCTCGGAACGCTGGAGCGCTTCGGCTTGGCCGGCTGGCGCTCGGGCTGGTCCGTTCCGGCTTCGTTCCGGGCAGCGGCGTGGGACTCGCGGTGCTGCCGCCGGGACGTTCCGCCGCCGATCAATTCATCCAGGCCCGGGCTCGCCGTCGGGCCGCTCTTAGGGGCCGGGCGCAGTTGCGAGGCCGCGATGGTGACTTCCCGGGTCTCGGTGCTGACGCCGTCGTGCAGTTTCAGGGCATCGTCCTCCTCCGGGAGGCGCGGTGCGAGGCTCAGCCGCGAGAGCATCGAGGGCCTGCCGTCGCGCCGTCGCGTGAAGGGGTCGGTTTCCGACGGGGCGGCCGCCTCCACTGCAGGAACGTCCGGCAGACCGGGGTTGATGAGGGCTGGATTGGTCTCGGCCGGGGCGGGATCGTTCTCCGCAGCCGTTTCGGGGATGGCATCCGGTTCCACAGTTGCCGGAAGCCCGGGTGTTTCCGGGACCTCCGAGGGACGGGGGTGGGCAGCGGGGACGCCGGTGGTCAGGAGCGTGGCAAGGGCGTCGTCCGCGTCCTCGTCCACGCCGATTCGCTGGCCGCGGCGGGAACGCAGCATGTCCAGCAGCCCGTCGGCGTCTTGTTCCTGGTGGATCCTGTCCTGCTGGAGCAGCATCTGGTGAATAATGCTGTGCTGGCCGGTCGCTGTGCGGGCGGCGGCCTCGGCATCGGTTTCAAAGTCGAAGGGCCGGTCGGAGACGGCCGTAAGGCGCCGGGTCGGCACGGGGCCTTCGAGCGGCTCAAGTTCGCTCAGCTGCTGGGCCCAGCGGTTGGCGTTTTGCAGGGTCTTCCGGGCGGGGTGGAAGGTCCACAGGGCCGGCGGCTCCTCGCCGATTCCGGCCGGGCCGCCGGGCTTGGGCTCGAAGCGGGCCACCACGTTCCAGCTGCCGTCGGGACGTCGCCAGGAATCCCACTCCAGTGTTGAGGGCTCGACGCCGTAGGCCCTGAGCCGGTGCTCGACCATGTCGCTGAGGGACGCCGGGTTTTCACCGAACACCGATCGGTAGGCGTCGTGGCCCGGGGCGGGGGAGGCGACCTCCACCTTGCGGGCCTGCTGCGCGATGTACTCGCGTTCGGCCAGGACCGGGCCCTCGTAGCGCTGGACTTTCTCCAGCGGAATTCCGGACAGTTCCGCCACTTCGGCGGCGGTGGCCCCGTTGCGAATCCTGGTCTGGATGTCGCGCGGTGACATGGCAATAGGGGGTGCGGCCGCGCTGGACGCGGTCTTCGCCGACGCCCGGCTGGCTGCCACCCGAAGTGCTTCATCGATCGGCAGCTGGAACATCTCGCCGCCGGTGCCACTCAACAGGAGATGCTCTCCGTCGTCGTGGACGCCTACAAGCCGTAGATCCTGCATACAAATCCTCCACCCTGGCATTACTAACAATCGAAACTCTGCCACCAGCCGGACGCATTTCGGGTTAGGACGGCAGGCGCGCCGTGATTTTCCGCGACTTTACGCGACTTTCCGCCTGTTTTTGCCGGTCTGCGGGAGAGATCGGGGCGAGGAGACCGGTGGGCTCTGGCATTCGGGAGGCGCTTAAGCAAAAATGACCCGACACCGGGCACAAAAACCGCATGTCCGGCGTTACAACGGTGAACCGTTCCCGGAGCCCAGGGTTACCATCCCGGCGGGCCACCCAGGAGCGGCGAATCAATCGAACGAATGCGGAGTGTGAGCAACAAATAATGGCGACTGATTACGATGCGCCGCGTAAGACCGAAGAAGACCTCAGCGAGGATTCGATTGAGGCTCTGAAGGCGCGGCGTACGGAGAAGCCTTCCGCCGTGGTGGATGAAGATGAGTCCGACCTCGCCGAAGGCTACGAACTTCCCGGCGCAGACCTGTCCGGGGAGGAACTGCTGGTCCGGGTCCTGCCCGCCCAGGCTGACGAATTCACGTGTGCCTCCTGCTTCCTCGTCCGCCACCGTTCGCAGATTGCCCGCGAAAAGGACGGCCTTAAGTACTGCAAGGATTGCGAGGGCTAGGCACGCGGCAGCCCTGACCAGGACCCCCGATCCCGGGCCCGCATTTCGGGACCGGGGAGGAGGCGACGTGAGGTGCCCTCTGGGAGTTGGGGAGAGCCGTGCAGGGGGCGGCGGGAACTAAGCGTTGAGCGCGGCGATCAGTTGCTCCGGGTGGCGGCTGGACGCCAGCCAGTACGGTGTGCGGTCCGAGGGGTCCTCGATCTCGATCCGGACCACCGGATCCACCCAGCCGCGGATACACAGGAACGCCAGCCCATTGAGCCGGGTGCCCCGCTCCGCCGTCGCTTCTTTGCCCCGGAACGCCGTGGCCTTGCCCAGGAATCCGCGTTCAATCGTGGCCCTGCCCACCTTCAGGGTGGTCCTCGTGACCGTGATTGACGGCGTGGACAGGACCAGCAGCGCGGAGATGATGACGAAGAGCACGATCGCTGCGGTGATACCGGCCCAGATGCTGATGGGCGCCAGCATGAGGATCCCGGCGCTGGAGAACCCCGCCGCGACCAGCCAGATCCAGAAGTTCGGCCAAAGCTTCTCGGAGTAAAGGGCAGTGGAGTCGCGCGGGGCGCTCTTCGGGGCAGGCGCGGCTGCGCTGGATTCGGGCATAAGCACAGCTTTTCATCTTTCCCGGGCTATTTCACCTCGGCCCCGCCCGGCTCCAGCCCTGGATCAACCCGGAACAACCAGGATCAACCCGCATCCACCGCGCACCAGTCCCGCGGGCGGCGTGCCCGGGCAGGCCAGCGTCGGCTAGGACGATGTTCCTTGCGGGCGTTAGAGTGAGGGACTGTGACTGAAGAAAACACCGCCGTCGCCAGTGCCGCACCGACGGCCAGCGACGCAGCCTACGGAACGCCCACCTTGACGGTACAGCTGAAAATGCTCGACGACGGGCTCGAGCCGCCGTCGTACGCGCACCCGGGCGACGCGGGCGCTGACCTTCGCGCCCGCGAGGACGTCGTCCTCGCGCCGGGGGAGCGCCGCCTCGTCCCGACAGGCGTCTCGATTGCGCTCCCGGATGGATTCGTTGCGCTGATCCACCCCCGGTCCGGCCTCGCCACCAAGCACGGACTCACGGTGGTGAACGCCCCGGGGACCGTGGACGCCGGCTACCGCGGTGAAATCGCGGTGACACTGCTCAATACGGACCGGGACGAGGCGATTGAGCTCCGCCGCGGCGATAGAATTGCACAAATGGTCATTCAGCGCGTGGAGTACGCCAGGTTCCTCCCGGTCGAGGAGCTCGACGGCTCCGTCCGCGGCGGGGGAGGCTTCGGCTCCACCGGCGGTTTCGGCGGACCGGCCTGAGCGCAGGCCCCGGCAACACCACGGGAGCCAGCTGCGTTTAAGCAGTGCCGCAGGCACTGCAGCACATGCAGCCAATGATGCACGGAATAAGGAGCCGGCCGCGGGGTAGCGGGCGGCCACGCGGACAGGCGCCAGGACGGCGCCGGGCGGCGGTACAGGATCACAACTGAAGGAGACACCCCATGGTTTTTGGGCGCGGCAGGAAAGCCAAACAGGAGCAGCCGACCGGGGCCGATACGGACCAGAACGCTGTGGCCACGGAAGCTGCTGGTGACGCCGCCGCGACAGCGGCAGGGAACGTTGCCGAGACCGCCGGCCGGGCCGCGACGGGGCCCTTCGACGTCTCGGAAATCGACGACCAGGACGGGTACGTGGACCTCGGTGCGCTGCTGATCGCGCCCCGCGAGGGACTCCAGCTCCGCTTGGAGGTTGAAGAGGCGAGCCAGCGCGTCGTCGCCGTCACCATGGACCTGGAGGGCTCGAGCCTTCAGCTGCAGGCCTTCGCCGCCCCCCGTTCCGAGGGCCTGTGGGATGAAATCCGTGAGCAGATCGGGCAGTCGGTCGGCAGCCAGGGCGGCCAGGTCGAGGAGGTCGAGGGCAGCTTCGGCACCGAACTCGTGGCGAAGCTTCCCGCCGGCGGCGCGGACGGCAGCCAGGGCTACCGCGTGGCCCGCTTCATCGGCGTTGATGGCCCGCGCTGGTTCCTCCGCGGAGTCTTCGGCGGCGAGGCAGCCCTTGACCGCGACGCGGCGGCCGGGCTGGAGGGGCTTTTCCGGAAGATCGTCGTGGTCCGCGGCGAGAACCCCATGCCGCCGCGTGACCTGCTGCAGCTGCGCCTGCCCAAGGACACCGCCGCTGCACCGTCGCCGCAGGCGGCCCCCGAATTCGAACAGCCCGAACGCGGACCGGAGATAACCCAGATTGGCTGATGCCGCCGGCAAAAAATCCACCGCCGCCATGTCCGTCCGGGACTTGCCGGACCGCGGGCGGGTGCTGTGCCACGGCTTCATCGAGTCCGTCACGTACGTGCCCGCCAACCAGGTGGCTTCCTTCATTGCGATCCTGATCGATCACGACGTGCCTGCGCCCGTCAGCCGTTTCCCGGGATTTGGTGTCAAAGCCGGCTCCGGTGCCGGGACGGCCAGCAGCCTGCCGGCCAGCACCCTGCCGGCCAGCGGCGTGTCCACCCACCGGGTGCGCCCCGGCGCTCAGCGCCAGCGGCCGGCCGGCCCCAAGGAGCGGCTGCGCGTTGTATGGCTGGGCCGGCGCCGGATCCCTGGCGTCGACGCCGGAACTGAGCTCCGGCTCGAGGGCATGGTCACCATCCGCGACGGGCTGCCCACGATCTTCAACCCACGCTACGAAATACTCTCCCGCCAGGAGGAGCAATGACCTTGCCCGAACACCCCGAGCGGGACCGCCCGGAGCGGCCTCAACAAGACACCGACCGGCACGAGCCGGCGGAATCCGCGGACGGCGGCCGGGACATTTCCGCCCCCGTGACCTCCGAGCCCACAACGGCCCAGCCCACAACCGCCGCGCCCACCGTCGCCCAGCTTGCCGGGGACTACGCGGCCAAGGCCGGCCTGCACCGGTCGAGCAACGGCAACATCGACGTGCTGAAAAGCGCCGGCGGCATCCAGGGCATCGCCGAGAGCATCCTCCCGGGCCTGGTCTTCCTGATTGCCTTCACCATCGACCGGGAAAACCTAACGATGGCCGTCACGGCCTCCCTGGCGGTGGCCGCCGTCTTCACCGTGGCGCGGCTGGTTCAGCGCAAACCACTGACGCAGGCTCTGGCCGGCTTCATCGGCGTCGGCCTCTCCGCCTGGCTGGCCACCTCGACCGGCAAAGCAGAGAATTTTTACGTCCTGGGGTTCTTCACCAACGTCGGCTACATCCTGGCAATGTCGATCTCTGTGGCCGTGCGCTGGCCGATCGCCGGCCTGCTCTTCGGCTTCATCCGCAACGAGGGCCTGGAATGGCGCAAGGACCCGAAACGGATCAGGGCGTACAGCATCGGCACCTGGGTGATCGTTGCCGTGCTGGTCCTGCGGCTCGTGGTGCAGGTTCCGCTCTACTTCATGGGCGAGCAGGGCCTCGCCGCCCTCGCCACCACCAGGCTCATCATGGGCGCCCCGCTGTACATCCTCGGCATCTGGATTGCCTGGCTGATCACCCGGCCGGCCCCGGTGCCCGCCGCAGCCCCAGAGGCCAACTGACCCGTTGCTCTATCAGATATGGCCGTTCCCAGACTTTGTGCTGTCTCACCTCATCGTTGACACTTCATGTCTCAACTGATCGTGGACGGTTCATGTCTCAGGACTTCGTGGACGGTTGCCTGCCCGTGCCGTTGAGGCCGATGTAGACGGTTCCTTTGGGCGGGCGCGGGTGGCTGATGATTTC
>NZ_JBFTKI010000031.1:0-53547 GCF_056395875.1 Arthrobacter sp. 05T45
GCGCCAGTACGAGGACCGGTACAGGAACTGCCAGGTGTCCTCGATCCGGTGCGGGTCCTTGCCGATCAGCAGCTGCGCGACGTGCTCCTTCAAATAGGCGGCCACGGCGAGCTCGCGCCCGTTCAGGGTCGCGTCCCCGATCCCGGTCACGCCGTCCTCGGTGGTGATCCGCAGGGTCACGAAGTTCCGGGAGGGGCTGGTGACGAACACTTCAGCGGCAATGATTTTCACAACAGGTCCAGGCTTTCTTGGTCGGTGAATGTCGGGCGCGCCGGATAGCCGCCAGTGTGGTTCAGCACGGGTGGTTCAGCGCGGGGGGCTTAGCGCTGGGTGGTTCCGCCCGGCGTGGTCCCGAGAAGTGCCAGCTCCGCACGCCCGGGCAGGCCTTCCCAGTCCCCTGCGGTGCTGACGGCGAAGGCTCCCGCCAGGGCGCCGCGCTGCAGGCGGCCGGCGACGTCGGCGCCGTCGAGCAGGGCGGACAGGTAGCCGGCGGTGAAGGCATCCCCGGCGCCCACGGTATCGATGCTGGTCACAGGCACGGCGGGCACTTCCCATCGCCCGTCGGCGGTGTGGACACCGGCGCCGGCGGCGCCGCGCTTGACCACGACTTCGCGGACGCCGCGCTCCAGCAGTTCGGCGGCCATGGCTGTTTCGGCGGCATCTGCATCTGTATCGGCATCGCCGGGGTGCGGTGATCCCTCCGGGCCAGCTCCCCCCGGGGCAGCGACCAGCCCGAGCTCATCGTCGGAGGCGATCACGATGCTGGCGTGCCGGGCGAGCGGCGAGAGCGCGGCGCGGGCCTCCTCCCGGGTCCAGAGCTTGCTGCGGTAATTGACGTCGAGGGAGACCTCCATGCCTTCGGCGGCGGCGCGCTCGGCCGCGTACTCCACGGCCTTGCGGGCGTCGGGGCTGAGGGCGGCGGTGATGCCGGTCAGGTGCAGGATCCGGGCCCCGGCCGCCAGGGCACGGTCCAGGTCCTCCCGGCCGAGGGTGGACCCGGCGGATCCGGCGCGGTAGTAGAAGGCCCGGGTGACATCCGCGGTGCGCTGTTCAAGGAACATCACCCCGGTGTTCCTTGCTGCGTCAATCCGGTGCCGCAGCCCGATCCCCTCGGCGCGCAGCTGCCGCAGAATGTACTCCCCGTGCGGGTCGGCGCCGACAACCCCGGCCCAGGTGACGCTGTGCCCGAGCCGGGCGACCCCGACGGCCACGTTCGATTCGGCCCCGGCCACGTGCATGCCGAGGCTGCCGCCGGCGGACAGCGGGCCTGTGGACCGCAGCGAGACCATGGACTCGCCAAACGTCAGCAGGTCGACGCCCTCCCCAACCAGAGCCGGGCCGACGGCGGCCATCACCGCAGGCTCTCCGCGCGGGGGCGGCCGAACCCGGCGGCCAGGGTCACGAAACCGCGGGCCCGCTCCCGCATCGGGGCGAGGTCGCCGCCGGAGCCGGCATCGCCGAACAGCGGTCCGCCGAGCCCCACGGCAATGGCGCCGGCTTCCCAGTAGCCCTCGGCTTCATCCAGCCCGACGCCGCCGACGGCGATGAACGGGATCCCGGGGAACGGGTCGCGGAGCGCCTTGAGGTAGCCCGGACCGCCGATGGAAGCGGGGAAGAGCTTGACGGCCGTGGCGCCGCGGTTCATGGCTTCGTGGGCTTCGCTGGGTGTCAGCGCACCGGCGAGCACAGGCAGTGCCAGCCGGGCCGACTCGGCAATCGACTCTGCCAGCGACGGGGTCACCATGAACTGGCCGCCCGCCTCGGCGACGCGGGCAACGTCCCGGGCCGTCAGCACCGTTCCGGCACCGACGAAGCAGCCCGCGGGGGCGGCCGCGCGGACTTCCCGGATGGCTTCAAGGGCCCGCGGCGTGGTGAGCGCTATTTCGACATACCGGAAGCCCTCCTCCATCGCCGCGAGGGCTGCCTTCGCGGCGGCCGCGCCGTCCGTGCCGCGCACAATGGCCACCAGCCGGCTTTCCTGGATCCCGGCCAGCAGCAGTTCGGGCGTCAGGGTGTTCTCCATGTCAGGCTTCTCCTTCGGGGCAAATACGTCAGGGCGAATACGCCGGGGCAACAGGTCCGGTCCCAGCGTTCCGGCGTTCACCACTCGGCGAAGGCGCCGTCGGGGTGCCGCCAGACGGGACCGCGCCAGGCATGCCCGCGCTTGTCCGCGGCCCGGACCACGGCCTCGTCAATCTCGATGCCCAGGCCCGGGCCGGTGAGCCGTTCGATGTGTCCGTCCACGAACTTCAGCGGGGACTTGTCCACCACGTAGTCCAGGACTTCGGCGCCCTGGTTGTAGTGGATGCCGATGCTTTGCTCCTGGATCAGGAAGTTGGGCGTCGCGAAGCCCACCTGCAGGCAGGCGGCGAGCGCCAGCGGGCCCAGCGGGCAGTGCGGGGCGAGCTGGACCTCGTAGATTTCGGCGAGCGAGGCGATTTTGCGGACCTCGGTGATGCCGCCGGCGTGGGAGAGGTCCGGCTGGGCCACGGCGATGCCGGCCTGCAGCGCGGGCAGGAATTCCTGCCGGCTGTAGAGCCGCTCACCGGTGGAGACCGGCGTCGTCGTGGAGGATGTGAACTCGCGCAGCAGGTGCGTGTTTTCCGGGACCACCGGCTCTTCGAGGAAGAAGGGCCGGTACGGTTCCAGCAGCGGCGCCACCCTGCGGGCGTTGGCGAGGCTGAAGCGGCCGTGGAAGTCCACGGCGACGTCGCGGTGGTCGCCGAGGACCTCGCGGGCGGCGGCGACGCGGCGGACGACGCCGTCGAGCTCGGCCACGGAGGCGATGGGGCTCATCCGGCCGCTGGCGTTCATCTTGACCGCCGTCAGGCCGACCTCCAGCTGCGCGCTGATCTGGTCCGCCACCTCGTTGGGCTCATCCCCGCCCACCCAGCCGTACATCCGGATCCGGTCCCGGACGTGGCCGCCGAGCAGCTGGTGCACGGGCGTGTTGAAGTGCTTGCCGGCGATGTCCCAGAGGGCCTGGTCCAGGCCGGACACGGCGCTGGCCAGGATGGGCCCGCCGCGATAGAAGGACCCTTTGGTCATAACCTGCCAGTGGTCCTCGATCCGGAGCGCGTCGTTGCCGATGAGCAGTTCGGAGAGCTGGTCGACGGCGGTGCGCACGGTTTCGCTGCGGCCTTCGCAGCTCGCCTCGCCCCAGCCGACGATCCCGCTGTCCGTCTCGATCCGGACGAAGAGCCAGCGCGGAGCGACGAGGAACGTTTCAATCCTGCTGATGAGTGTCATCTGTTGCCTAGCCCTTGGTCGCGCCGGCGGTCATGCCGGAGACGATGTACTTCTGCGTGAAGAGCGCAATGATCATGATCGGAATGGTGACCACGGTGGCGGCCGCCATGAGTCCGCCCCAGTCGATACTGGCGTAGGAGACGAAGTCGAAGATCGCGACCGGCAGGGTCTTGGTCTTGGAGCCGGAGAGCACCAGGGCGAACATGAAGTTGTTCCACGAGAAGATGAAGGACAGGATGCCGGCGGTGGCCATGCCGGCGACGGAAAGCGGCAGGGTGATGCGGCGGAAGGCGCCGATCGGGGTGAGGCCGTCCACCTGGGCCGACTCCTCCAGCTCCAGCGGCAGGGAATCGAAGTAGCTCATCATGATGTACACGATCAGCGGCAGCGCGACGAACATGTGGCTGAGGATCAGCACCTCGAAGCCGCCCACCATCTTCAGGTTGGAGAAGACGTAGTACCAGGGCACCAGCAGGGAGACGCCGGGGATGACGCGGGCCATCAGGACCACAAGGGCCGAGCGGTGCATCGTGAACCGGCTCATGGCGTAGGCGGCGGGCACGCCCAGGACCAGCGACAGGGCAGTGGAGACGAAGGCCACCCAGAAGCTGTTGAAGATGAAGACGAAGTAGTTGTTCCGCTGCAGCACATTGGCGTAGTTCTCGAACGTGGGGGTGAACAGGAACGACTTGCCGGTGTCGTAGATGTCCACGTTGGTCTTGAGGGAGGCCAGCAGCATCCAGAACAGCGGGGCGATCAGGAACAGCACCACGGCCACCAGTGCCGCCACGCGGAACACTTTGTACGCGCGGGTGCCCAGCGGCTTCCGGGGGCGCGGCGCCGGTGTGGGCCGGGCGGGGTCTGCGGTCCGGGGTTCGGTGTTTTCTGTGTTTTCTGTCAGTACGGTCATTTGCTTACCGCTTTCTTGCGCATGGTCAGCAGCCACATGGAGCCGATGATGATCATGAAGAACAGGATCAGCACCGCGGAGGAGAGCCCGTACTGGTTGTAGTCGAAGCTCAGCCCGTAGGCGTAGACGTTGAGCGTTTCCACTTCGTGGAAGGACCCGCCGCCCTTGCCCTTGGTGGCGTAGAGGATGTCGAAGGTCTTCAGGGCGTCGATGCCCCGGAGCAGGATGGCGACGATCACGGTCGGCATCATGAGGGGCAGCGTGATGAAGAAAAAGCGCTGGAAGGCGTTGGCGCCGTCCATCCGGGCCGCCTCGTCGGGTTCCTCGGAGAGCGAGGTCAGTCCGGCCAGGAGGATCAGGACCACCATGGGGGTCCACTGCCACACGTCCATGAAGATGGTGGTGCCGAGCGCCGTGTCCTGGCCGGAGAGCCAGGGCTGGGCGGGAATCCCGACCATGCCGAGCAGCTGGTTGACGAAGCCGATGTTGGGATCGAAGATCAGCCGCCACATCATGCCGACGGCCACGGGAGTGGCGACGAGCGGGAGCAGGATGGCCACGCGGACCCATTTTTCGCCGCGGAACGGGCGCCACAGCAGCAGCGCAATGCACATGCCGAGGACCACTTCGCAGACAAGGGCAACGCCGGTGAAGCTCAGCGTGCGGCCGACGGCGGGCCAGAAGCGTTCGACGTCGGAGAGGACCGTGAGGTAGTTCTGCACGCCGACAAAATCGGAGGCCGCCCGGACCGAGCCCTGCGAATCGGTCAGGCTGAGGTACAGGGTCCAGCCGAGGGGGAAAACGATCAGGACGCCGACGAAGATCATGGCGGGGGCGGCGAAGAGCCATTTGCGGTGCCGGTTGGCCCAGCCGGAGAAGTTCTCGCGTGCACCGGGGGTGCGGGCGCCCTTGCGGCCGGACGGCGGCTGGGTCTGGGCGCTGCGGGGAGTGGTCAATACAGACATGGTTCACCTAAGGAGTTGGGGGTGAAGTGAAAAGCTGGCCGCGGCGGGACGGCATCGGACCGCCGTCCCGCCGGGCTGTTTGGTGCTCAGGCGCAGTGCTCAGGCGCGAAGCCTGGCTGGCGCGCCGGGGGCGCTACTTCTTTTCGCTGTCCAGGAACTTCTGGAAGGCGTCGTGCGCCGTGTCGGCTGCGGCGGACGAGTCAGAGCCGGTGATAGTGGCGACGATCGGGCCGCCCACGATTTCGCGGGCCTTGCCTACGGTGACAACCTCGGGACGGTCGTGCCCGACGCCGTTCTTGGCGCTGGCGGAGATGGCCTCGGCGAGGTCCTTCGGGTAGGTGGAGGTGCCGGCCTGGTCCGCCCAGACCGAGGCGCGGGGTCCGGGGACTCCGGCCTTCTGTGCCTCGAGGGTGCGTTCCTTGCTGGTGGCCCACTGGATGAACTTCCAGGCGTTGTCCTGGTTGCTGGATGCCTGGTTGATGGCGAGGCCCCAGGACGGGATGTTGTACGGCTTGGAGCCGGCGGGGCCGGCGGGCAGTGCGGCGAAGCCGACGGTGTCGGCGACCTTGGACTTGGCCGGGTCGGTGGCGTTCTTGTAGAGCGAGTCGGCCTCCGTGTAGAAGGCGGCCTTGCCCTGGGTGAAGATCGCCATTGCCTCGGGCCAGCTCATGTCGGTGCTGACGTTGGCGGGGCCGTAGTTCTTGATCAGGCCGCCGTAGAACGCGTAGGCCTTCTTCGCGGCGTCGGAGTTGACGGCGGACTTGCCGCTGGCGTCGGTGAAGTCGCCGCCGAAGCTGTACAGGAAGCTGGAGAACTGGGTGACGGCGGCGGACTTGCCGGTGCGGGCCACGAAGCCGGCCGTGCCCGGGGAGGAAGCCTTGATGGCCTTGGCCGCGGCCTCGAGCTCGTCCATCGTCTTGGGAACCTCCAGGCCGGCGGCCTTCAGCAGGTCCTTGCGGTAGTAGAGGACCTCGCGCTCGGTGATGATCGGGACGCCGACCACCTTGCCGTCAGCGGTGGTGGCCTTGACCGGGCCCTCCTGGTAGTCCTTCCAGTCCCACGCGGCGTCGGAGGAGACCTTGGACGTCAGGTCCGCGAGGTAGCCGTTCTTCGCGAACGCCTTTCCTTCCTGGAGCGGGCGGTACATCATGACGTCGATCTCGTCGCTGCCGGCGTTGAGCTTGACGTTGTACTGGTCCGAGAGCTGGTCTTCGCCCAGCTGGGTCAGTTCGACCTTGAGCCCGCTGGACTTCTCGAATTCCGGAATGGCTGCCTTGATGCCCTCGGTCCAGACGTGGTTGGCGAGGGTGACCCGGACGGTGCCGGAGGTCTTGGCGTCGGCGCTGCCGCTGGCCCCGCCGCAGGCAGTCAGGCCCAGGGACAGGACGGCGGCGACGGCCGCGTACTTCGCAATTGAACGTCGCTTCATTACGACTTCCTTTGGTTTTCAGGGCTGGGCGTCTCTGTCCAGCCGGCTGCAAATGCATCTTTACATCTGCTCTGGAAGTGATCTTAGGTAAATAAAGCAGATTTATACAAGACCCTGAGGGCTCCCAGTATGATTTATTTATGAAAACTCCAAAGGCGGAGCCAACAGCAGACCTGCACGCCGTGCTGCTCCAGAACCTGGGGCTTGCCATCGCCGAAGGGACGCTGGCACCGCACTCGATCCTGCGCCTGGACGAGATTGAGGCCCGGCACAACGTCTCCCGGTCCGTGGTGCGGGAAGCCACCCGCGTGCTGTCCTCCAAGGGGATGCTGGAGTCGCGGCGGCGGCTGGGGACGGTGGTGCAGCCGGAGGAATCGTGGAATGCGTACGACCCGCAGGTAATCCGCTGGCGGCTGGCCTCGTCAAAGCGGCTGGAGCAGCTGCAGGCCCTGAACGAGCTCCGCGGGGCAATCGAACCGGCGGCCGCCCGCCTCGCCGCCGGGAGGGCTTCCTGGGATGCCGGGAGCGACCTCGTCTCGCTGGCCGCACGGCTGTGGGCATCCGGCCAGCGCGGAGACCGGGACGAGTTCCTGCGGCTCGACATCGAATTCCACGCGTCAGTACTCCGGGCCTCCGGCAACGCCATGTTCGCCCAGCTGCATAACCTGGTCACCGAGGTCCTGACAGGGCGCACCCAGCACGGCCTCATGCCGCACTTGCCACACCACGAGGCCCTGCAGCTGCACGTCGATGTGGCCAGCGCCATTCAGCGCGGCGAGGCGGACGCCGCGCACGCCGCCATGAGCAGGATCGTGGAGCAGTCCACGGAGGAAATGGGCGACATCTGGTCCAGCTATCATGCCGGCGGCCCCGCCTCCCCGGAAGGGCAGCACTCCCCCGAATGACAGCGCGGGGTCACCTCCGGCCCATCGCCACCCCCCGGACCGGCGCTAAGTGACCCCGCGTTGCCTTGTTAGCCCGTTGCCTTGTTAGCGGCCGCCCTCGAGCTTCCGGCTGCGCTGTTCCTGGGCCATCGGCCCGTACGGATAGACTCCGACGCGCGGCCGGCTGGCCTCGGTCAGCCGCTCCGTCTCCCCCGCGGTGAGCCGCAGATCCGCGGCCGCGAGATTGTCCGCCAGCTGCGCGGTGGTGCGGGCGCCCAGGATCACCGAGGTGACCGCCGGCCGGTCCGCCAGCCAGGCCAGCGCCACCTGGGAAGGGCTCACGCCGTGGCGCCCGGCGGTCTGCTCCACCTCGGCAATCACGTCCCAGGTGCGCGGATCGGCGTTGCGGGCCTCCCAGGCCTCCATCCCCCGTTTCGGGTTCTCGCCCAGACGGGTGGCCCCGGCCGGCGGCTGGTCGCGCTTGTACTTGCCGGACAGCCACCCGCCGCCCAGCGGCGACCACGGCAGCAGCCCGATCCCGGCGTCGAGTGCGGCCGGCACAATTTCCGACTCGATCTCACGGACCAGCAGGCTGTACTGCGGCTGCAGCGTCACCGGGGCATTCCAGCCATGTGCCTTCGCCACATGGACCGCCTTGGTCAACTGCCAGCCCAGGAAGTTGGAGAAGCCGTAGTAGGCGATTTTGCCGCTGGTGACGGCGTCGTGCAGGAACCGGAGGGTCTCCTCGAGAGGCGTAACAGGGTCCCACGCGTGCAGCTGGTAGAGATCGATCTGTTCTACGCCGAGCCGGCGCAGCGAGTCATCGAGTGCCCGGACAAGGTGCCGGCGGGAGGTTCCGACGTCGTTGGGGGCCTGGCCCATCGGGAAGCGGCCCTTCGTGGCCACCACCGCCCGGTCCCGGACCTCGGCCCGGTCCGCCAGCCACCGGCCGATGATTTCCTCCGACACCCCCGAGCTGTAGACGTCGGCCGTGTCGATGAAGTTGCCGCCCGCCGCGAAGTAGTCATCCAGGATCGCGCGGGATTGCTCCTCGGTGGCCTCGGCGCCAAAAGTCATGGTGCCCAGCGCATAGTTGGAGACGACGGCGCCGCTGTTGCCCAGGGTGCGGTATTGCATGGAGCTCCTCAAGTTGGGGTCAGTCTTCCGTGGGGGTGGTACGCAGCGGGTGGTAGGTCCGCCAGGTGTGCTCCGGCGCGTAACCCAGCAGCCGTTTGGCCTTGTCGATCGAGAGCATGGTCTCGTGCTCGGCCAGGTCCTTGACCACTTTGACGTTCGGGAACACCTCGGCGGCCAGGCTGGCGCTGGAGCGGCTCATCACCGTGTCCTCGTTGGCGATGATGAACGCCTCGAACCCGGGCTTGCCGTGCTCCAGGGCTCGGGCCACGGCCTGGGCGCCGTCCCGGCCGTCAATGTAGCCCCAGAGATTCCACTTGCGCGCCCGCGCGTCGTGGTCGAAGGAGGGGAATTCCTCATAGTCCTCCGGGTCCATCACATTGGAGAACCGCAGGCCGGTGATGCTCAGGACCGGGTCCCAGCGGGTCAGCTGGATGGCCATCTGCTCCTCAAGGTGTTTGACCAGGGAGTACGTGCTTTCCGGCCGGGCGGGGTAGTCCTCGTCCACCGGGATGTAGGGAGGGTCGACGTCGAAAGGCAACCCCAGCACCGTCTCACTGGACGCGTAGACGATTTTCTTGATCCCGGCCCGCCGGGCAGCCTGGAACACGTTGTAGGTGGACTGCATGTTGTTCTCGAAGGTGGCGGCATCCGGGGCATGTCCCGGTGCGGGAATCGCGGCCAGGTGCACCACGGCGTCAAAGCCGGCATGGCGGTCCTCCAGGCCGAGGAACACGTCCACCACCTGGCCGTAGTTGCGCAGGTCCACCTCCGTGAAGCCCGGGCCGCGCACACCGGTGCGGTCAAGGTTGGTCACCTCGTGCCCGTCATCGCTGAGCCGCCGCACGACGTTTCGGCCCAGCTTTCCGCTTCCTCCGGTAACAGCAACTTTCATCAGGAACTCCTCGGGTGGCAGGCTCGGCTGACCGTCATGGTCAGGCCGGGGGGCCGGCACCTGCTCCGGTGCCGGCGGTCACCGTTCCACCCTAAGCGGAGGCGGCCACGGTGCCCAGCCCCGCGTGACTTTCGGCCCTAGGCAGTCCCGGGGGCAGGGGCAAGGCTGGGGACCATGAACGGTGATCAGCGCATTGTCGTGGGTGTGGACGGTTCCGAGTTTTCGACGACGGCGCTCCGCCTCGCCGGGCGCATGTCCACCGCTCTGAACATCCCGTTGGAAGTCATCACATGCCTGGGAACTTCCGATTTCTTCCTGGCCTCCCACCTGCCCGAGGACAGAACGCCCACCCTCGATGAGCTGGAGGAGACCGCCGAACGCCTCGTGGACCAGGCACTGGAGCGGGCCTTCGGCGAATCGCGTCCGGAAGGACTTACCCGCTCGGTCAAGTTCGGGGCGCCCGCCAAGGTCCTCGTCGAGGAAAGCCAGCACGCCGAAATGCTCGTGGTGGGCCGGCGCGGCAAGGGCGGCTTCCTCCATCAGGTCATGGGCTCGGTGAGCGCGGCCGTCGCGGCCCACTCCCACTGCCCGGTGGTGGTGGTTGGGCCGGAATCGGATGACCCCAGGGGCCGGACCAGCGCATGAGGTCCCTCGCGTGAGCGGTCAGCACGTCCCCGGCCGGTTGCGCGGACCGCTCGCGGCGCTGGCTGCGGCATCGGCGGGCGCAGCCTACGTCCTGGCTGTCCGGCCGCGGCTCCTGCGCTGGGGGGCTACCACCCAGGAGGCCGCCGGCCCGCTCGCCGGGGACGAGATCGTGCCCGCCCCGCGCATGCAAAGCACCCGCGCGATCACTATTGCGGCCCCGGTGGCAGAGGTCTGGCCGTGGCTTGTCCAGATGGGCGCCGGGCGGGGCGGTTTCTACTCCTACGACTGGCTCGAACGCGGCGCGGGTCTGGGCATCCGGAGCGCGGACCGGATTCTTCCGGAGCTGCAGCGCCTGAAAGTTGGCGACGTCGTTCCGCTGTCCCCCGACGGCGGCCTTCCGGTCCGGCTCATCCAGTCCGGGGCGGCGCTGGGGCTGGGCGGAACCATCGATCTGCGCACGGGGAGGATGTCGCCGGCAGGGGTCCGTCCCATCGGGCGCCGGCTGGACGTCGGCTGGACGTTCGTGTTGCGACCTGCTGGGCCCCAGGCCACCAGGCTGCTGTCCCGCACCCGGTACGACTTTTCGCCCCTGGCGGAGGGTCTGGCCCTGCGTGCACTGCTGGAACCGGTGCAGTTCCTGATGGAACGGCGGATGCTCCTGGGGATCCGGTCCAGGGCAGAGGGCCGCCGGCGCTAGGGTCCGCGGGATTCGTGGTCCCGGCCCTCCCCGGTTCTGGCCACCTCAGACGCCCGCGGCCCCTCAGACGCCCGCGGCCCGCGCGCCGGCACCGTTCGGGGGAAGCAGGTAGTCGACAAACCAGTCCCGCGCCAGGATGGCCGCCGCCGCGAGCGTGCCCGGCTCTTCAAACAAGTGCGTTGCCCCCTGCACGACGGCGAGCTGGCTGGGACTGCGCATCATCGCCTTCGCCCGGCGGTTCAGTTCCAGGACCTCGTGGTCCAGGCTCCCCACAATCAGGAGCGTGGGCGCCTTGACGGCGGACAACCGCGGGCCGGCGAGGTCGGGGCGGCCGCCGCGGGACACGACAGCCGCGATCCGCGCCGACGGCTCCGACGCCGCCCACAGTGCAGCCCCGGCTCCCGTGCTCGCACCGAAGTACCCCAGAGCGCAGGAGGCCGTGTCCGCCCGGGTGGAAAGCCAGTCCGTTGCCGAGGACAGCCTGCGGGCCAGGAGTTCGATGTCAAAGACGTTGGCGCGGTGGCGCTCCTCCGCCGGCGTCAGCAGGTCCAGCAGCAGCGTGCCGAGACCGGCCTGTTGCAGGACGCCGGCCACGTACCGGTTCCGGGGGCTGTGGCGGCTGCTGCCGCTGCCATGGGCGAACAGCACCACGGCGCTGGCCGGCACCGGAAGGTGCAGCTGGGCCTGGAGCCGCACCGCGCGGGACGGGATTTCCACTTCCTCGTCGACGTCGGCGGCGTTGTCGGCGCGGATCGCCGTCGAGGTCCAGAAGGGCGGCGGTGCGGCCTCGACGCGTTTGGCCGCAAGATCGAGCAGGCGCAGCACCTCGTCGTCGTCAGTCGGCGAGAAGTCCCGGTAGTGGTATCCGACGGCGGTGAACTGGCGCGGCGTCGCCAGGCAGACCACTTCGTCCGGTTCCGTCAGGTCGGCGAGGGTCTCGGCGGGGGCAACCGGAACGGCCAGGATCACGCGGGCCGCACCCTGTTTGCGGGCGACCCGGCAGGCCACGCGGGCGGTGGAGCCGGTGGCGATCCCGTCGTCGACGATCACCGCGATGCGTCCGGTCAGGTCGTGCCGGGTCCGGCCCTTCCGGAACAGGACCACCCGGTTTTCCAGCACGCCGCGTTCGCGTTCTTCAACAGCCTGGAGTTCCGCACCGCTGATCCGCGCATGGGCCAGGACCTCCTCGTCCAGGACTTTGGCGCCGCCTTCACCGATAGCCCCCATGGCGAGCTCGGGCTGGTAGGGAAGCCCAAGTTTCCGCACCACAATCACATCCAGGGGAGCATCCAGGGCGGCGGCGACTTCGAAGGCCACAGGCACGCCGCCGCGCGGCAGGCCAAGGACCACAATGTCCTGGCCACGCAATTCCGCCAGACGCCTGCCGAGCTGCCTGCCGGCGTCGACCCTGTCTTCAAAGATGCTCATGGGCTATGGCTTTCAAGTCGAAGCGTGGGCCATCGGCCATCAGTCGTGTGCTGCTGAAACTGGTGCGCTCCTACGGGTTCCCCTAACCCGAACAGGACCAGGTGGCCGCTGACTCCAACTATCCGCCCGCGCCCGAAACCCTGTGAGGGCCTTTATGCCCGAGTTTGCGTCGGCGGCGCCAGCCCGGGCCACGGTGGACGAGCAGCGGCCTGGCCGCCGGGATGCTGAAGCGGGCGGCCCGGCGGGCAATGCGGTGGGTCTGGCCGCGGTGCCGGAGCGCCGGCTCGCGTGAGACAGGCTGCTGGGCGGCCCGGGAGTAGAACCAGACTTTCGCCATTTCCACCAGCACCAGGTACACCACTGCCATCCCGAGCAGGGCGAGGAAGAACGGCACAGGCAGCGGATCGAAGCCCAGCACGCCGGCCAGGGGCGAGAACGGCAGGTACACCCCGAGGGCCACCACGCCCAGGGAGGCCCCGACCAGGCCCAGCGACGGCCTGCTCCGGAAGAAGGGCACGCGCCGGGTCCGGATGACGAAGATGATCAGCGTCTGCGTCACGATGGACTCGATGAACCAGCCGGCCCGGAATTCGCCCGGAACCGCGTCGAAGACGAAAAGCATGAGGGCGAAGGTCGCGAAGTCGAAGATGGAGCTGATGGGGCCAAACAGGAACATGAAACGCCGGATGAAGCCGATGTCCCAGTGCGATGGGGCCACCAGCTGTTCCTTGTCCACCCGGTCGCCCGGAATGGCCAGCTGGCCGGCATCGTAGAGCAGGTTGTTGAGCAGAATCTGGCCCGGCAGCATGGGCAGGAAACTCAACACCACGGAGGCCGTGGCCGCGCTGAACATGTTGCCGAAGTTGCTGGACGTGCCCATGAGCACGTACTTGATGGTGTTGGCGAAGATCCGCCGGCCTTCCATGACGCCCTCGGCCAACACCCCCAGGTCCTTGTCGAGCAGCACGACGTCGGCGGCGTCCTTGGCGACGTCGGTGGCGCTGTCGACCGAGATGCCGATGTCCGCGGCATGCAGTGCGAGGGCGTCGTTGACGCCGTCGCCCATGAACCCGACGGCGCCGCCGCTTAGCCGCAGCAGCCGGATGATCCGCGCCTTCTGTTCCGGCGACACGCGGGCGAAGATGCTCGCCTCCCGTGCGGCGGCGGCCAGCTCCGGATCGGACATGGCCTCCACGGCGGCGCCGCTGAGCGTCCCGCCGGAGAGCACGCCGAGTTCGTCACAGACCTTTTCGGCGACCCTGGCGTTGTCGCCGGTGGCGATCTTGACCGTAATGCCGAGCGCCTCGAGCTGGTCAAGGGAGGCCCGTGCATTGGCTTTGGGCCGGTCCAGGAAGATGAGGAAACCGGCAAGGACCAGATCCTTCTCGTCGGGCGGCGTCAGGTCCTCCAGGCCGCCAGCGGGTCGCGTTCCGACAGCCACCACCCGGGATCCGGCGTCGAACTGCTTGTCCAGCATCGCCTGCACGTCCGCCGGCGTGCCCACGCAGAGGGCCAGGACGTCTTCCGGCGAGCCCTTTGTGATGATGCGGGCAGGTCCGTTCGCTTCGCGCACCAGCACGCTGGTCCGGCGGCGCTGGTGGTCGAAGTCTATGACGTCCAGGCGTTCGTAGCGCTCCGGCCGGAAGCCCGCCGCGTCGGGTGATTCCCAGAGGGCGGCATCCAAGGGGTTCAGGCCGACCGTAGAGAGCCTCGCCTCGGCGTATTCGGCCTCTGTCGCCAGCAGTCCGAGCGTGAGCAGCTCAGCGGGCTCGATGCCCGCGCCGACGGGCAGCGCGGCGGTGAAGCTGATCCGGCCCTCGGTCAGCGTCCCGGTCTTGTCCGTGACCAGGATGTCCATGTCGCCCAGGTCCTCGATGCAGACCAGGCGCTTCACCAGGACCTTGCGCCGGGCCAGCTGCCGGGTGCCCGTGGCCAGGCTGGTGCTGACCACCGCGGGCAGCAGCTGCGGAGTGATGCCGACCGCGATCGCCAGGGAGAACAGCAGGGATTCGATCACGGGCCGGTGCAGCAGCAGGTTCGCGACGAAGATGAGCGAGCTCAGCCCGATGGCCACCTGCAGCAGCAGGAAGGAGAACCGTTTGAGGCCCAGCTGGAACTCGGTCTGCGGCTGCCGTTCGCCCAGGCCCAGTGCAATCCGGCCGAATTCCGCCCGGCCTCCGGTGGCGACCACCACTGCCGTGCAGCTGCCGGACTGGAGCACGGTCCCCATGAAGACGCAGCTGGTCAGGTCCGCCAGCGGGGCATCCTGCGGCACGGGCGCAGGATCCTTGGCGACCGGCAGCGATTCCCCGGTCAGGATGCTTTCATCACACAGGAGGTCCTTGGCCGTCAGCACCCGCATGTCCGCCGGAATGATCGCGCCGATCCCCAGGTGGACGACGTCGCCGGGCACCAGCGCGGTGACCTCGATTTCGCCCGGACTTCCGTCGCGGACGACGACGGCGCGGTGCGTGACGCGGGAATGCAAGGCCTCCGCAGCGCGTTCGGCCCGGTATTCGTTGCTGAACCCCAGCCCGACGCTGACCAGCAGGATCACGCCGATGACGATCGCGTTCGTGGCGTCCCCGAGAAACAGTGAAAGCCCGGCGGTGATGAGCAGGAGGAGCAGGATGGGGCTGGCCAGCTGCCGGCCCAGCACCGACCACCCGCTGGCCATGTGTGTCCGCACCGCATTCGGCCCCATTTGGGTCAGGCGCCTGCCCGCTTCGGCACCCGTCAGTCCGTTCCCGCCCGAGCCCAGCTCGGCCAACACGGCGGCAACGGGCCGGCCCGCGGCGCGGGCGATCGCCAGCGGGGCGGAGGGTAAGTCCTTGACGTCCAGCTCTGGCATACGGAATCCGTTCGCGACATTTCGCCTAAGGCACAGCTTATGCCCGGGACGAACGGTTCAGGAGCCGTCCGGCCCGGAGCCCTGTGTGGAACCTGCGTTTCCCGGATGTATATAGTCTCCCGGTACGGTTTTGCAGCGAGCCGTTGGATTGTTCTTCGATCCGGCCGCTGCCGTATCCGCCCCTTGCCGCGGTGGGAAGCTCGGCCGGGTCGTCTTGACCTGAGTGAAACGGCACAACAGATAAGTGGTCAGCGAGTCAACCGCAAATTCAATAAACCAGCAGCTGCATGAACTGGTGCTCAGCAGCTCCGACGTCGAGGACTTCCTCTGGGAGCTGGCCCGCGTATCCGCGCGCAGCCTGTCCGAGCCCGGGGACGAGATCCTGTGCGGCATCACGCTTCTTCGGGAAAAGAAGGCGGCCACCGTCGCGAGCAGCAGCCCCGCCGCGCAGGCCATGGACGAAATCCAGTACACCTTCGGTGACGGCCCTTGCATGACGGCTTCCCGGGAACAGGTAACCGTCCACGTTGGGGACCTTGAACTCGATGGCCGTTGGCCGCAGTACGCCGCGGCGGTGCGGGGGCACGGCTTCCGGTCGATCCTGGCGCTGCCGTTCCTGCTGGAAGGCGAGACCCGGGCCGCCCTGAACCTCTATTCGCACCGGCCGGGCCGGTTCGATCACCGCGCCACGGAGCTGGCCCGTGACTTCGTCCACCAGACGTCCATGGCGCTGCGCCTCGCCGTCCGGTTCGCGCACAGCAGCGATACAGCCGCCAACCTCAAGGCCACCCTGGAGACGCGGACCGTGATCGACGTCGCCGTCGGCATCATCATGGCGCAGAACCGCTGCAGCCAGGACGAGGCGTTCGAGCTCCTGAAGTCGGCCTCGAGCGCCCGGAACATCAAGCTCCACGCCGTCGCGGCCGGGGTGGTCGAGTCACTCGGGCAGGGCCCCACCCGGACCCACTTCGACGTCTAACCCCGGCCCCGAGCAGCCAGTGCGGTCAGGCCGGGCTTCCGGGCAGCGGCTCGCCCGCCGCCGCGCCAAGGCCCGTGAACGCCAGAATGCCGTCCCGCACTTCGAGGGCCCGGTTGTGCTGGACGACATGCCCGGTTCCCTGCACTTCCAGCAGCCGCCCGCGGCTGGCGAGCCCGGCCAGCCGGCGGCACCAGTCTGCATCCGCGATGGGGTCGTTGGCGCCGCGCACCACGAGGACCGGTGCGCTGACGCCGGCGATCTTCTGTTCCATCGGGTACTCCATCATGACCTGCAGGGTCTTGAAGTACCAGGACGGGCCGCAACGCAGGTAGTCGGTGAAAACCAAGGCGTTCGAGGAGGGACTCTCGTAGAACAGGCAGTCACGGCCCAGCGCCAGGCCCATCTTTGCCACGGATCCGTGCCTGGGGTCCACCACGGGACCCATCAGCACCACATTCGAGATCTGTTCCGGCTGCTGAAGGGCCGCTTCCAGAGCCATCTGTGTTCCCATTGAGTGCCCCACCAGCACTATTTCCGCCACGCCAAGCTGTTCCATGGCGCCGAGGATGTAACGGGCGTGGTCGGCAATGGACAGCTGGTACGCGGGCTTGGGGGTGGCACCGAATCCCGGCAGGTCGATTGAGTAGGTCTCCCTCGACCCGGCCAGGAGCCGGTGCAGCCGGCGCAGGTAGCGGTGTGACGCGCCGATTCCGTGGATGAGCACGACGGCGGGCGCGGACCCGCCGGCCATTTCGCGCGAGGCGAAGACGTGGCCGGCGTGGCCCGCGGCTGAAATCTCCAGGCGGACCGGACCGGTCATGCTGTAAACGACCGCGGCGGGGAGCACGGGTACAGGAGGGACCGCGTGGCAGCTGCCGGGGTCATGAAGGGCTCGTTTCGTCGCCGGGTGGTCAGCCCATTCTAGTAAGCCTGCTGGCTAGAACCCTGACGCCATGCGGGGCGGCCGGCCCTTCAGGATGATCGGGCGGATCAGTTGTCCCGTTTGTCCCGCTCCTCGAACTCCTCATCGAGGTCATAGTGCCGGAATTCCGTCTCCGGATTCGGCTCGCCCTCCACCACGTACTCATAGTCCAGTTGGCGCTCGACTTGGCTGTCGAGGACCTGAAGATCCTTGTCCGGCAACTTGCTGAGATCCTCCGGGAAGTCATCTTCCGGGCTGAGGTGCAGCTTCTCGGTCATTGCATGGCTCCCTTGGCCAGGGGATGGACTCGCGCTTGCACTGTCCTGGCTGCATTCAGGATAGCCCTTACTGCCGGCGCGGCCGAGGGCCCGTTTTAGGCGGGCTCGGAGCCTACGTTTACCAGCCAGTCCACACCAAACCGGTCCTTGCACATGCCGAAGACGTCGCCCCAGGGTGCCTTCTCCAGCGGCATGGCGACTGTGCCGCCATCGGCCAGCTTGTCGAAGTAGCCGCGGAGCTCAGCTTCGTTGGCACCGCTCAGGGACACGGAAAAGTTGTTGCCCGCGGTGTAGTCCATGCTGTTGGGCGTGTCCGCGCCCATCAGCACCATGCCGGCGTCCGTCCTGAGCTGGGCATGCATGATTTTCTCCTGCTCCGCCGGGTCTTCGCTGGCGTGGTATTCGGCGAAGGTACTCATGGTCAGTTCCCCGCCGAACACCGACTGGTAGAAGGTCATGGCGTCTTTCGCGTTGTCGCGGAAGCCGAGGTAGGGATTGAGCGTAGTCATGTCCGAAACTCCTTGCTGTTGGGGGCGCCGGCCGGGCGGCAACGACGACGGTGCACGGTACAGGGCATATCCTGCCGCAAAACCAACAGCGTGGGTAGGTGTTCGGCCGCGGAACCGGGCAGCCGGCGACTAAGCAGGTGAACGGCCGGCCGAATGCGTCCGACGGCGGCCGGTGCCGCCGTCGGACGCTGCGGCGGGATTGCGGCTACGGCGTCTGGCCTGCGTGCTCGCCTTCGGCGATTTCCTCAAGGAGTTTGGCGTTGAAGGCCGGAAGGTCACGCGGGCTGCGGCTGGTCACCAGGCCCTGGTCCACCACGACCTGTTCGTCAGTCCAGATCGCGCCGGCATTCCTCAGGTCCGTCTGCAGCGTGTGGTAGGAAGTCAGGTTCCTGCCGCTGACCACGCCGGCGTCGATGAGCAGCCACGGGCCGTGGCAGATGGCGGCGACGGGCTTGTGCTGCTCGAAGAAGGCACGCGTGAACGCCTGGGCCTCCTTGTCGACCCTGAGGTGATCGGCGTTGACCACGCCGCCGGGGATGACCAGGGCGTGGAAATCGGCGGCGTCGGCCCGCCCCACGGCGAGGTCGACGGCGAACCGCTGTCCCTTTTCGGTGCCGTCATAGCCCTGCAGCTCTCCGCTCTTCGGCGAGACCAGGGTGGGCACGCCGCCGGCTTCCTTGACGGCATCCCACGGGCTGGTCAGCTCCACTTGCTCCACACCGTCCGTCAGCAGGAACGCGACTTTCTTGCCGGAAAGATTGTGCTCTGACATGTGTCCTCCTCGTGCCGGGCGCGGGCCGGGCAACATTCGTTCAGTGCCGGCGCCACGCGCAGTGTCCCACTTGGTTTGCAGTGTTAACTCTAGAAAGCCGCCAAGTCGTAAGCAAGCTGATGATGCATTGCAGGGCTCCCGCCGGCACAGGACGGGAAGCTGAGAGAATGGGCCCATGGAAGTCGCTTTCGGGCTGCTGGCCCTCGTCGCCGTCGTCTGTGCCTGCAGCGCACTGGGCCAAAGGATCAACATCTCCGTCCCCCTGCTGCTGGTGCTGGCCGGCGTGGTGTGCTCGTTCCTGCCGTTCGTTCCGACCATCGAGCTGAACCCCGAAATCGTTCTGGTCGGGCTGTTGCCGCCGCTGCTCTATGCGGCGGCGCTGCAGACCTCGCTGTTCGATTTCCGTTCCAACCGCCGCTCCATCGGCCTGTTGTCGGTCGGCTACGTCATTTTCGGCACCGTCAGCGTCGGGCTGGTGGTCGCCTGGCTGTTTCCCGAGATCCCGCTGGCGGCCGCCATGGCCCTGGGCGCCGTCGTCGCGCCCCCTGACGCCGTGGCGGCGACGGCGATTGCGCGAAAGGTGGGCATGCCCCGCCGGGTTGTCACCATCCTGGAGGGCGAATCGCTGGTCAACGACGCCACGGCGCTGGTCTGCCTGCGTGCTGCCATCGCCGCGATCGCCGGAGTTGTCTCCGCCGCGGAGATTGCCGGCGGCTTCGTCCTGGCGGTTGGCGGGGGCGTGGCGGTGGGCGTTGCCGCGGCCTTCGTGCTCACAGCGCTCCGCAAGCGGATCCGCAACGTGGCCATCAACACTTCCACTTCCCTGATCGCCCCGCTTGTCGCCTACCTCCCGGCGGAAGCGATCCACGCCTCCGGCGTCCTGGCCGTCGTCGTCACCGGGCTGATCATGGGGACCAAGGCGCCGTCCATGCCAAACGGGGCGGCACGGCTGAGCCAGCGCAGCAATTGGCACACGGTCCAGTTCCTGCTGGAGAACTCCGTTTTCCTGCTGATCGGGCTGCAGGTCCGGACCATCATCGAGGGCGTCCGGGATGACTCGCTGGGGCCGGAACGGATCTGGTTCGGCTGTGCCGCCGTGCTGCTGGCCGTGCTGGTCCTGCGCCCGGTCTGGGTCTTCCCCGCAACGTACCTGCCGCGGCTCATTCCCGCGGTCCGGCGCAAGGATCCCGCGCCGCCCTGGCAATTTCCGGCGATCGTCTCCTGGGCCGGCATGCGCGGCGTGGTGACGCTTGCCGCCGTCCTGGTCCTGCCGGCGGAGCTGGAGCACCGGTCGGTCCTGATCCTGATGGCCCTCGTGGTGGTGGCCGGCACGCTGACCCTGCAGGGTTTCACGCTCCCGGCGCTGGTCCGGTTGCTGCGCGTGAAGGGACCGGACCCGCGCGAGGACGCGCTCAACGAGGCGTCGCTGATGCAGATGGCGACGGCGGCTGGCGTGCAGCGGCTCCAGGAACTGCGTTCGGACGCCGATCCCCCCGAAGTCGTGGCGATGCTCAAACGGCGCACCCAGGAGCGCGGGCTGGCCGCATGGGAGCGGCTGGGCCGGCCGTCCGCCGAAGCCGCCACCCCCAGCCAGCGGTACGCCCAACTCCGGCTGGCGATGCTGGACGCCGAGCGCACCAAGGTCCTCGAGCTGCGGCGCGGCGGCGGATACGCGCACGAGGTCCTGGTCAACGTCCTTGACCGCCTCGACGTCGAAGAGTCCATGCTGGACGCCGCACTGGAGGAACCGGACGCGGACGGCAGCGGCGGCGAGGGAATCGCCCGGCCCCGCGGCGTTTGTCCGCACCTGGAGTCCGCCCCCGATCCCACCGTCCCGTCTGGCCCCTTCTGCGAGGCGTGCGAACGGGAGGGGACGACGACGGTGCATCTGCGGATGTGCCTGCAGTGCGGCAACGTGGCCTGCTGCGATTCCTCGCCGGGAACCCACGCGTACAAACACTTCCAGCTCAGCGGCCACCCCGTCATGCGCAGCGTCGAGCCCGGCGAGGACTGGCGCTGGTGCTACCCGGACGAACTTCTTGGCTAGGCCGCAGGCGCCGGCCAGTGCCGTCCGGCGTCGGTCCCGGGCGCCCCTGTTCACCGCACCATCCCCTCCGTAGGCTGGAAGGGGACCTGCTGGAAGTGGACCCTGCGAAGAGAAGGCTGTCTGCCGCCGTCGGACGAAAAGAGGACACCATGGACAATCAAGACATCCTGGAGCGCATCAAGGCCCTGGTGGAGGAGGAACACGGCCTCCGCGAAGGCTCAACCCAGTCTGGCGGGACCGGAGGCCCGGACATCCTCCGGCTGCAGCAGGTGGAAGAACAACTGGATCAGTGCTGGGACCTGCTCCGCCAGCGGCGCGCGAAAAAAGACTATGGCGAGAACCCCGACGAGGCGGAAGTGCGGCCGGTCAGCGAGGTCGAAGGCTACCAAAGCTAGCCCCCGGGCCCTGACCTGACAGGCAGGCAGGCAGGCAGGCAGGCAGGCAGGCAGTCCATGCTGATCGCGCTGCTGGGAGACGTCATGCTGGGCCGGCTGGTGAACCGGCACCTGGCAGCGGCCAGGCCTGCCTATCCGTGGGGCGACACGCTGGCGGTCCTGAAGCAGGCGGACGTCCGCATCGCCAACCTCGAGTGTGTCCTGGCGGCCGGCGGCGAGCCCGAACCCGGCAAGATCTTCCATTTCCGCTCGGACCCGAAGAACGTCGCCAGCCTCCTCGCGGCCGGGATCGACGTCGTCTCGCTCGCCAACAACCACGTCCTGGATTTCGGCCAGGACGCGTTCGGGGAGATGCTGCCGGCGCTGGATGGCTGCGGCATCCTCCATGCCGGGGCCGGCCCCGACCTGGAGGCCGCCCGCCGCCCGGCCGTGTGGCGCGTGGGCGCCGTCGCCGTCGGATTCATTGCCTTCACGGACAACGAGCCCGGCTGGGAGGCGGGCACCGCGGCTCCCGGGGTCTACTACGTCCCGGTAGACGACGTTCCCGTCGATGACGCCGGCCGGCGCCGCGGGACACGATTGGACGGACTCTTGGAACTGGTCGCCAGGACCAAGGCCCGCGTCCAGGTCCTCATCGTGTCAGCCCATTGGGGCGGCAACTGGGGCTACGACGTCCCGGCCGGGCACCTGGACCTTGCCCGGGACCTCATCGAGGCCGGGGCCGACGTCGTGTTCGGCCACTCGCCGCACATATTTCGCGGCGTCGGCATCCACCGGAACCGTCCCATCATCTTCAGCGCCGGGGACTTCATTGACGACTACGCTGTGGACCCGGTCGAGCGCAATGACCAGTCTTTCGTGTTCATGCTCGACACCGACGCCGGCGCACCCCGAACGCTTCGGCTGCATCCGACCATCATCGACGGATTCCAGGCGCGACTGGCCCGCGGATCGGCACCCGGCATTGCCGCCCGGATGCAGCGGCTGAGCGGTCCGCTGGGCACGCTGGGCTACTGGAACGCCTCCGGCCGCTGCCTGGAGATTCCGCTGGACCAAAACTGAATCGCTGTAGTGGGCCAGCCGGCGGGCTGATTGTCAGACTGGTTGCTTGCCGGGCCGGCTGCTTACCAGGGCGGCCGAGACCTCCCTGTTGACGGCGGGCATGATCTCCGTGGCCAGCAGTTCAATCGACCGGGCCGTCTCGGCAAAGGGTAGGCCGCCCAGTCCGATCTGGGCCAGGTATCGCGAGTTCCCCAGAGTCTGGTGGATCTCCAGGAGCTTCTCGGTGATCTGCTGCGGGCTCCCCACCAGCAACCCGCCGCCGGGCTCGGTCCAGGAATCGAAGGTGGATCGGGGGAAGTGGTCTACGGGTCGCGGCATGTTTTGTTCGAAGTAGGCCCGGTAGTAGGGGTAGAACGTGTCGCGCGCCTGCTGTGACGTCGGCGCCGCGTAGAAGTGACCGCCGGCCCCCACCGGCAGCGCGCCGGCATCGTGGCCGGCCTCGGCAGCGCTCTCGCGGTAGAGCTCAACAAGGCGGCGGAAGCGGGCCGGCCCTGACAGCAGGGCGATGAAAAGAGGAAGCCCGAGCCTGCCCGCCCGGGAAAAACTGGCCGGGGTGCCACCGACGCCCACCCAGACTGGCAGCTTCGCCTGCACCGGGCGCGGGGCGATGTCCATGTCCGGGATGCTCTGAGTCAGTCTTCCGGCCCACTGCACTGTGGAGTTGTCCCGGGCGTTGTCCCGCAGTTCCAGCAGCAGGCGCAGCTTCTCATCAAACAGGGCGTCGTAGTCGTCGAGCTTGTGGCCGAACAATGGATACGACTCCACGAACGCGCCGCGGCCCGCAATGATCTCGGCCCGGCCGTCGGAGATCAGGTCCAGAGTGGCGAACTGTTCAAAGAGCCGCACGGGGTCCTGGGTGGAGAGCACCGTCACGGCCGTGCCCAGCCGGAGATTGGATGTTTCCCGGGCGATCGCGGCCAGGACGACTTCCGGGGCCGAGAGGGCGAAGTCGCGCCGATGATGCTCCCCCAACCCCAGGAAACCGAGGCCCGCCTGATCGGCCAGCTTGGCGAGTTCGATGATCTCTTTTAGCCGCTGCTGCGGGGACAGCGCGATGCCGGTGCTGCTATCGCGGGTGAGCTCGCCGAAAGTGAAGATACCAAAGTCCATATTTATTGAACATTCAATTATTTGAATTCATTCCTGGCCTACCCGGCAGCATCAAAACCGGCTGGTGATTGAGGTCCCGTTTACATTTCTGAAACATGCCGGTCACGCGAACTTCACGCCGTCGCGATTCCCGTAACGTGCCCGCAACTTTTCGCCTCACTCCCGGAAACATGGCTCCGCGAGGATTAAATCCGGATCGGGGGGGCCGGCGGCGACGTGTCCCGGTACGGAAGACTGACGAGAAGGGACCCGCCGGTGGAGCTCACTGCTGGAAGCGTCTGGATGATTGTGTCGGCAGCGATGGTTCTGCTGATGACCCCGGCCCTGGGCCTGTTTTACGGCGGGATGACCCGGGCCAAGGCCTCGCTCAACATGATGATGATGAGCTTCGTCTCGGTGGGGATCGTCGGCGTGGTGTGGGTCCTCTGGGGCTACTCCATGAGCACCGGGCAAGGTGTCCTCGGCGTGTTCGGCAACCCGTTCGCGAGCTTCGGCCTGAGCAGCCTCATCGGTTCGCCGGATCTGATCAAGGCCGGCTACAGCGCCACTTTTGCCATCCTCACCGTGGCCCTTATCAGCGGCGCCATCGCGGACCGCGCGAAGTTCACCTCCTGGGCCCTCTTCGTCCCCATCTGGATCACCCTCGTGTACTGCCCCCTGGCCTTCATGGTCTGGGGCGGAGGCCTCATGAGTGCCGGCGGCGCCGTAAGTGCCGTCTTCGGCCAGGTCATCGACTTCGCCGGCGGCACCGTAGTGGAAATCGCGTCCGGAACCGCGGCGCTGGTCCTGGTCCTGATCCTGGGCAACCGGCACGGTTTCGGCAAGGACCCCGGCCACCGCCCCCACAACATTCCCTTCATTATGCTTGGCGCGGGCATCCTGTGGTTCGGCTGGTTCGGCTTCAACGCCGGCGCCGCCACCACAGTGGAGCAGGCCGGCCTGATCTGGGTGAACACCCTGGCCGCCCCTGCCGCAGCCATGATCAGCTGGCTGGTGACGGAGAAGGTCCGCCACGGCCACCACACCTCCTTGGGCGCGGCGTCCGGCGCCGTCGCCGGCCTGGTGGCGATCACGCCGTCGTGCGCCAACATCAGCCCGCTCGCCGCGCTGGGCCTTGGCTTCGTGGCCGGTGCGGCCTGCGCCGTGTTCGTGGACCTGAAATTCAAGGTTGGCTTCGATGACTCGCTCGACGTCGTCGGCGTCCACCTCGGCGGCGGCCTGATCGGCACGCTCGCCCTCGGTTTCATTGCGCTCCCGGTGGACGGTGCCGGCGGCGGGCTGTTCTACGGCGGCGGCCTCCACCAGGTCATCGCGCAGGCCGTGGCCGTTCTCATCACGGTGGCCGTGTCCGGCCTCGGGACCGCGGTGATCGGACTCGCCATCCACAAGACGCTGGGTTTCCGGGTCAGCCGCGAGGACGAACTCGCCGGAGTCGACCGGTCCGAACACGCCGAGACCGCGTATGCCTTTGCCGAGCTCGGTTTCAGCCGGTTCAACCCGTTCGGCCACCACACCGGCGCGGCCCACGCCGCGACGCCTGCCCACGCCGCGACGTCCGCCCACGCGGCCGGCCGGGCACCGGAAAATGCCTCCGCACGCGCAAAGGAAGACAGCCTCGTCTGAGCCGGCCGCTGGGGCCGGCTCAAGTTTTTCCAAAGGGCCCGGGTGTAAGACGCGGTCGGAGGCTTAAGATATGGGCGGGGGGCACTCGAATTAGCGAACTCGCTTAATGGGAGGCCACGATGTTCAGCCAAGCCAGCCGCAAGGCATCAAAACCGAAGCTAACATCGGTGGCGCGGACCCCGCGCAGACACCGGCGCAGCTCTCTTCCCAGACCGGACACATTTTGGTTCAGGCGCGGGCTGGCCTCGCTGGCGGCCTTTGCCCTGGCGGCTGGCGGCAGCCTGGTGGCGGCAGCTCCTTCGAACGCCGCCAACCCGGCACAAAACTACATCGTGGTGCTCAAGGACGGCGTCGTGGACGCCGGAGCGGCGGCGGCCGCCCAGCAAAGCGCCTACGGATTCACGGCATCAAAGGTCTACCGCAACGCTGTGAACGGCTACTCTGCCACTCTGACGGCGGCCCAGGCGCAACGCGTCCAGGCCGACCCCAACGTCGACTTCGTCACGGCAGGCCGGACCTTCCAGCAACCGCGGGATCTTGGAACCGCGGCCACCCAGGAGACGCCGTTTTGGCGCAAGCGGATCGCCGGAACCAGCTCAGACGTCCGGAAGGCCCTCGACCGGGGGCCAAGCCGGATCAACGTCAACGTCGCCGTGATCGACAGCGGCATCGATGCGACCCACCCGGACCTGAACGTCAAGGGCGGCGTCGACTGCCAGTCCGGCTCGCCCGTCGAGGTGACCCCCGTTGACGTCCTGGGGCACGGGACATTCGTTGCGGGCGTGATCGGCGCCCGGAACAACCGCCTGGGCGTCATCGGGACCGCCCCGGGCACTCCGCTGTGGTCTGTCCGGGTGGTTGACGACAACGGCCTGATCTCCGAGCAGAGCCTGATCTGCGCGATTGACTGGGTGACCTCGACGCGCAAGGACCATGACGACAGCAACGACATCGCCGTGGCCAACATCAGCATCGCCGGCGGCGCCGCGGACACGCCCAACTGCGGCAAGGGCACGGACCCAATGCACTACGCCATCTGCCGCTCGGTCCGGGCCGGTGTCACCTATGCCGTCGCGGCCGGCAACGCCGGTGAGGACTTCGCCAACACAGTGCCGGCCACGTACGACCAAGTACTGACCGCCACCGCCATGGGCGATTTCGACGGAAAGTCCGGCGGGGATGCCGCCCCGATCTGCGGCCCTGACGACTTTTCGAAGTACGGGCAAAAGGATGACCAGCCTGCATTCTTCTCCAACTTCGCCACCACGAGTGACGACAAGGCCCACACGGTCGCCGGACCCGGTGTGTGCATGCTCTCCACCTGGCCCGGAGGCTACAACGTAAGCAACGGCACCAGCTTCGCCAGCCCGGCCGTGGCAGGGTCCGTGGCCCTCTGTATCAGCCAGAAGGCCTGCACGGGCTCAGCCGAGCACGTCATGGAGCAGTACCTGGACCTGACAAAGTCGTACTCGAAGCGGCACCACGACTACGGCTTCGGCGGCGATCCCATCCACCCAATCGGGGGACAGTACTACGGATACCTGACCCAGACGGTGAGCTTCTGACGCTGCGGCGGTGAGGAATCCGGCGGCGCAAGTCGCCGTGCCAGCGGCCCTCGGCGAGTCTCAGCCGGGGGCCCAGCCGCGTCTCAGCCCAACAGCTGGTTTCAGCCCAGCAGCCGGCGCTCATAGGCGAAGGCCACCAGTTGGAGCCGGGTCCCGAGGCCCAGCTTGCCCAGCACGCTCCTGAGGTGCGTCTTGACCGTCGCCTCGGACACGAACAGGCTTCCGGCGATCTCACCGTTGGCCAGCCCCTTGGCCGCGAGCAGGAAGACGTCCCGTTCCCGGACAGACAGCACCTCCAGCGCGGACAGGTCCGGTCCCCCGGCCGGCACGGTCCGGGCGGCATGCTGGAACAAATCCTGCACTGATCCCGGCGCAATCACGGAGTACCCGGAGTACACCGTCCGGATCGCGGCGAGCAGGAACTCCGGTTCGGCGCTCTTGAGCAGGTAGCCGCTGGCCCCGGCGTGCACGGCGTCAACCACAGCCTGGTCCCTGTTGAAGGTGGTCAGGGCGATGATCTTCGGCGCGCCGGTGCCTGCGGCCTCCGCCTGCCGCACGATCCGCCGTGTGGCGCCGACGCCGTCAAGGACCGGCATGCGCAGGTCCATGAGCATCACGTCGGGGCACCGTTCGACGGCGAATGCCGCCGCCTGCGCGCCGTCGCCGGCTTCCCAGGCCATCGCCATGTCCGGCTGGCTCTCCACCAGCATCCGGATTCCCGCACGGAACAGGGCCTGGTCATCGACAATCGCCACGGTAATGGCCGCCCCGGCATCAGCCACGGTCGCCGGCTTCGGCCAGCGGCATTCCCGGGCGCGCTGCAGGGCTTCCCGCGGGAACCAGGTCCGGCTCCGCGCTGGCGGCGGCAGCATCGGCGTCGGCCGTCCTTGTGCCGTAGGGGATAAAGACTGTCACCCGGTACTGCTCGCCATCCGGGCCGGACGTCATCCAGCCTCCTGCGAGGTGGGCGCGTTCCCGCATCCCGGCGAGGCCGCGGCCCACCCGCGTTTCGGCGGCGGGGTCCGGGCTGTCCCTGCCTGTGGTCTCCGGGATCCCGGACGCTGCATGCAGGGTCAGCCCCGGGCCGCTCCAGTCCAGGTGCAGCCGCACCGCGGTGCCGCGGCCGCCGTGTTTCAGTGCGTTGGTCAGGCATTCCTGGATGATCCGGAATACGGCGAGTTGCTGCCCGGCGGAAAGCTCGGCGGGTGCGCCGGACTCGCTCTGTTCGATCTCGAGGCTGCCCTGCATACGCGCCACGAGGGGCCCGACGTCGCTGAGCCGGGGCTGGGGCGTGACCATGCCGTCGTCGTGCACCCCCTCGATGACGCGCTGCGCGTCCACCAGGGCGCTCCGGGCCGACGTCGCAATGTTCTCCAGGGCGTTTAGGACTGCCCTCGGCTGGTCCTTGCTCAGGTAGCGGGTGCCATCCGCCTGCGCCGCGATCACGGCGAGTGAGTGGGCCAGCACGTCGTGCAGGTCCCGGCCGATCCGGGTCCGTTCCTGCTCCACGATCAGGTCCACCTCGGCTTCCCTGAGGCTGGTCTGGGCGATGGTCCTGGCCTGGAACAGGCTGCCGCGTTCCTGGTACATCGCCAGCAGAAGTCCGACGGCGGCGCAGGCTGCCGCGATCACCAGCAGCAGCGAAAAGAGTTGCCAGCCGTAGGCTTGAAAGGTCCACCGGTCGCCCATGTACAGCGGAAGGAACCAGCCGACGCCGTTGCCGTAGCGCCAGGACAGCATCAGGAAGGCCATGGCGCCGGCGAACACCACGTTGGCGGCCGCCGCGATGAAGCGTGTCCTTCGCCGGGCCGTCCATTGGATGAAAGCCAGGGACACGAACGCCCCGAGGTAGATGGCCCAGTGGTTGGCGTGCATCGCGGGAATGGCGTACCCCAGTTGGCCCGCGAGCAGCCCTGCCGTGAATCCAAGCGACGCGTAGGGCTTCCAGGCGGCGCAGGCAATCGCTGCCGTCATGAGGATCAGCGGCCACGTCCCCTCCCAGGTGTGGAGGCCGGGGCCCATCCGCCCGGCCTCGGCCACGCACCACAGCGTGAAGAAGAGAACGGCCGCCGCGGGGGCGCCCCAATGCCGCAAAACTTTCAGTAGTGGTTCCATGCTGTCACCCTATCCACGGCGGCTGTCACAGGCAGGTCACATCCGGCCGCACTCCACCTTGGGGCCAGAAGATTCATCTTTCGAGCCAGCCCTCCGTCGATAGCGGGCGTAGTATGGCGGCCATGACCAAGGCAGCGGTTGAGGTCACAGCTCCCGCCGAAGCGGTGCCGTACTCCGTGCTGGACAGCGTGTTCTTCGTGGTGGGCGGCGTTGCGGCTGTGTGGCTGACCGCGCTGCTGGTGCAGTTGAGCTTCGAATGGGGCTGGGCGCAGGTCTGGTTCCTCTTCATCTTCTGGGCCCTGCTCGCCTATCTGGTGCTTCCCCGTCTGCACCGGATCCTGACCCGGCTCTACGTTCCGGACTACTTCATCGGCCGGGCGCGCACCAGCGACGGGCTGCTGGGCGATCCCGTGAACATAGCCCTGCTGGGATCGGAACCGCAGATCCATGGCGTGATGCGGTCCGCGGGCTGGACAAGGGCCGATGACGTGACCCTGGCCAGCAGCCGGCGGATCGTCTCTTCCACCCTCCTGCGCCGCAGCTATCTCGAGGCCCCGGTCAGTCCGCTGTTCCTGTTCGGCCGCCAGCAGGATTTTGCCTACCAGCAGGAAGTCGACGGCACCCCGGGCAAACGGCACCACGTCCGCTTCTGGCGGTGCCCGCCCGGCTGGCTGCTGCCGGGCGGGCTGGCCGTCGACTGGTTGGCGGCCGGCACGTATGACCGCAGCGTCGGGCTGTCCCTGTTTACCCTGCAGATCACCCACAAAATCGATGAGAACACCGACGCCGAACGCGACCATGTGGTCGGCGCCATTACCGGGGCCGATCCCGCGGCCGGGCTCAGGGTGATCCGTGATTTTTCCACCGGCTATCACGCGCGCAACGGCGGGGGCGACACCATCACCACCGATGGCAATCTCCCCATCGTCGATCTCAGGCAGACCGTCGCGGAGCCGACCGCTACGGGCTCGCTTGGGAGCGACACGCCCCCGGGCGAGGGCCGCGCCAGGCGTCCTTCGACCACGATTGTCGGGGCGGTCTTCGTCGGTGCCCGCGCGGCGGCGGCCGCGCTGCTGGCCCTGTCCCTGGTGCTCTTCAAGGACGCGCACGTCAGCTCACTGGTGCAGCCCGTAGCCGGCCCGGCGGTCACGGAAGCCCAGGCGGAATTGGCCGTCAGCGCCGCAACGGTGGTTGTCCTGCTCTTTGCCGTGGCCGAGATCCTGCTGGCGTGGTTCGTCTTCCTCGGCCGAAACTGGGCCCGGACGGTGGCCATGGCGCTGAGCACGGCCGCCATCTGCTTCCAGGCCGCCGATGTTTTCTACGGCGGCCCGGACATCACCCTGAAGTCCAATCTCCCCGGCCTGACCCTGGACATCCTGTTGCTTCTGGCGCTCTCCAGCAAGCGGTCCCGCGACTATGCCATGCGCCCCCGCAAGGTAATCAAACGGGATTCCAGCCGTCCCGGCGGCCGGACGCCCGTCTGAATCCGCAGGATCCAGGGGCCCTTGACAGCCCTCTCGCTGCGGGAGCTAGATGTTCAAATAGCCAGCAATCCACCGCAGGAGCAGCTAAGGAGCGGACATGAGCGACGACTCACAGGCGCCGGAGCGCCACCACAGCGAGACCCCGGCCGAAGGTGATGCAACGGCTGAACCCTTCGACGACCGCGCCCATTCCCAGGACGCGGCAGAAGGCCCGGACACCGACGACGAACCGGGCCCCACGGCCTAGCCTCCCTACGCGCTAGCCTCTCCACGTGCGAACTCGCCGGAACCCTGCGGGCTCGCCGGAACTTTCCGGCGAGCGGGCAGGCTTCCGGCGACTTGGACTCGCCTGCCCCGACCGGTGTCCTGACGGTCCCGGCGCACACAGTCCTGAACCGGCGAAATATCTTCGCTCGCCCGGGTGTTTCTCCGGCATGACAACAATCGGAATCATCGGTGCAGGACACATTGGCGGCCAGATCGCCCGCAAGGCCCTGGAGGTCGGCTACGACGTCGTGATCAGCAACTCGCGCGGGCCGGAAACTCTGGCGGAGCTCGTCGCGGAACTGGGGCCAAGGGCCCGGGCCGGAACGCCGGCCGAGGCGGCCGCAGCCGGCGACTTCGCCGTCGTCACCGTGCCGCTCAGGAGCCTCCCGGACCTCCCCGTGGAACCGCTGGCCGGCAAGATCGTCCTCGACACCAACAACTACTACTGGGAACGCGACGGGCATATCCCGGCTCTGGATGCCGGCGAGGCCACCACGTCCGGCCTGTTGCAGGAGCACCTTCCCCAGTCGAAGGTGGCCAAAGCCTTCAACCACATCATGTACTCCCAGATCACCACGGACGGGACGCCGGCCGGCACCCCGAACCGCCGGGCCATGGCCACGGCGAGCGATTTCCCGGAGGCGGCTGAGCTGGTGACCAGGCTCTACGACGAATTCGGCTTCGACACCGTCAACATGGGCCCGCTCGCCGAAAGCTGGCGCACGGAACGGGACCGCCCGGCCTACGTGATCCGGCAGAACGCGGCCGAGCTCACGGAGAACCTGGCCAAGGCTCCGCGCACCATCTGACCCGTCCTGCCCCGCACCATCTGACCCGCCCTGGCCCGGGCGCGCGAATTCGCCGGAAGCTTGCGAGGTCGCCGGACTTTTCCGGCGGGCTCGCAGGCTTCCGGCGAATTCGGCCGGGGGGGGTTAGGGGTCAGCGCTGGACGGCGGGCTCGAGCTTGAGCATCTTGGCGATGACGTAATCGAGCTCGGAGTCGTCGAAGATCTTCTTCCAGTCGTCCTTGATGATGGTGTCCTTGCCGTACTGGATGGCGATTTCGCACGCCTCGGAGAACGGGTTGGAGCCGCGCAGGGCGTTGGTCAGGGCGATCTGGACGTGCCCGAACAGCATGGCCTTGGCTGCTTCCTCGGGGACGCCGGCGGTGTGCACGGTCTCGTGCAGGGCTTCCTTGAGCAGGGTCCCGATCATGCAGGCGACGGTCTCCACGAGGGTGGGCTCGAGGATGGCGAGCTGCTTGACGGTGACCCAGTGGACGTCGATCACCGGGGCGTAGATCACCTTGATGGTGGCCTCGGCGGCGGCGCGGGCGGCATCGGTGGCGGCCTCGTCCATCGCGGCAACCACGTTCTGCGGGGCGCCCTGGCCGCCGAAGGTGTCGGCCCATTCTTCCTTGGTGGTGCGCTCGAGGAAGACCGAGGGGTGGCACGGGTGGGCCACGGCCTGGACGACGTCGTCGCGCTTGGCAAGCAGGCCGGCGTAGGCGGCGGCCGGGTCGAGGGTGAGCAGGATGGCGCCGGACTTCATCTGCGGAACCACGCCGTGGGACACGACGCCCAGGACGGTGTCCGGGACCGCGAGGATCACGACGTCGGCGTCCTTGATGGCGTCCTCGGTGGCGCTGATTTCCCGGCCTTCGGCGCGGACGCGGTCCTGGCCTGCCGGCGAGTTTTCGCTGTAGTAGACGGTGTGGGCGCTCTTCTGGAGGTTGGCTGAAACACGCAGCCCCATTTTGCCTCCGGCTCCGATGACGGCCACGGTCAATTGTTCTGCTGACATTTCAGTTACTCCTTAGGAAATCGAGGCTTTGCTGGGTCCACTGCTTTTCGAGGCGGAGGGTCTCTTCTTCGGAGGCCTGCCACGGCAGCCAGTGCTCGATGATCTGGTTGATGTTTCTTTCTTTGGGCTGCAGCTTCCGGGCCATGTAGGCATAGTCCAGGAGGCCTTCGCCGAGGGGAGCGCCGGAATACGTGAACCCGACCCATCCCTCCTTGCGGCTGAACGCAAAGTCTTTGATGTGCATGTTCAGGACATACGGCGCGACGGCGTCAATCACCTCGCGCGGGGATTCCAGCGCCGCCACGGTGTTGGCGGGATCGCTGCAGATGCCCAGGTTCGGGCTGTCCACGCGGGCGATGACCTCCAGGACCCGGGCTGTGGGCACCTGTTCGTAGGTCTCCACGGCGATCTTCACCCCTGCGGCCTCGAATTCGGGCAGGAGACTGGTGAAGATCGCCACGGCCTCGTCCGCGTCCGGGGTGTGGCCCGGGACGTTGAACATGGTCCGCAGCAGCGGCGCGGCCAGGATCCCGGCGATCCGCAGGAACTTCTTCAGATGCTCCGGCCGGATGCCCTTGGTGCCGAGCTCCAGGGAAATCCCCAAGGCATCGGCCGTGGCCCGGACGGCGGCCAGTTCGGCGTCCGTCATGGATTCGAGCGGGGCGTAGTCGCAGATCTGGAAGAGGTCCACGCCCAGGGCCGCGGTATCGGCCAACGCATCCTGGAGGGTCAGCGGCGCGGAGACCTGGTCCGAGAGCTGCCAGAAGAAGGCGTAGCTACTGAGACCGATTCGTGAACCCTGTCCGTTCTCTAAACCCTGCCCGTTCGTGGAGCTCATGGCCGGCCTCCCGCGGTCAGCAGGAGTCCGAATCGGGCGGCAGTTTCGTCCAGGATGGTCTTGAGCGCCTGCGGGTCGTGGGCAAAGCGGCCCAGGAACAGCCCGGCGACGGCGTCGTCGAGCCGGCCGATCAGGCCGGGGCCGGCGCTCCCGCCGTAAATGACCCGGCTCTCGGCCTGGCCGGGAAGGGAACGCAGATGCGCGTCCAGCCCGGTGATGACGGCGCTGATGTACTCCGGGGTGGCCGGTTCGGGGGCACCGATGGCCCACTGCGGTTCGTAGGCCACGATGGTCCGGGCCGCGGGTCCGAGAGACCGCGCCCGGTTGAGGGCGGCGTCGATGTCCGCAGTGCAGTGACGGACAGCCTCCTCCACGGAGCCGGGCTGCAGTTCCCCGACGCAAAGTACCGGCGTGAGGCCGTTGCGGTAGGCGGCGGCGGTCTTGAGGCCGACTGTCCTGTCATCCTCGCCGAAGATTCGGCGCCGCTCGGCGTGGCCCACTTCGGCGTAGCGGCCGCCGAGTTCGGCGACGGTCCGGCCGGAGACCTCGCCGGTGTAGGCGCCCTCGTCTTCCCAGAAGATGTCCTGCGCGCCGGCGCCCGCGCCGGCCACTCCGAGGACCCGGGCTGCCTCGGGCAGCGCGGGCAGGGCCGGCAGGACAAACAGTTCGATCTCGCCGTTCTGCACGGCGGGGTGTGCCAGTGCGACGACGGCGACCTCGCGGCAGTAGTCCAGCGTGCGCTGGTAGCCGAAGTACATTTTCAGGCTGACGCCGATGACGGCTTGCGGCTGCTTTGTACGGGCGGCACGGCCGGCGGCTTCGCCTGTACCGCCTGTCGCGGGGTTAGCAGGAAGTGACACCCTCGTAGTCCTTAATCAGTGTGACCTTCTCGGCCGAGGCGGAGGTTTCGTCGAACGTGTAGGTCAGCCATTCCCGGGCCAACCGGCGGGCCAGTTCCAGGCCGACGACGCGCTGGCCGAACGTGAGGACCTGGGCGTTGTTGCTGAGGATGGCCCGTTCCACCGAGAAGCTGTCGTGCGCCGTGACGGCCCGGACCCCCGGGACCTTGTTGGCGGCGATGGCCACGCCGAGGCCGCTGCCGCACACTAACAGGGCGCGGTCGGCCTCGCCGGAGGCGATGAGTTCGGCGGCCGCGATGGCCACGGAGGGGTACGGGGTGTGGCTGGTGGCGTCGACGCCGACGTCACGGACGGACTCGACGAGCCCGCTGGCTTCCAGGTCTGCCTTCAGGGCTTCCTTGTACTCGAATCCGGCGTCGTCGGCCCCGATGACCAGGCGCAGTTTGGCGCTCATGCGTTCTCCTTGACTGTTTTTCCCTCGACTGTTTCCGCGAGGAGAGTGTTGTGAATTGCTCGGACGATCAGTGCCATGGACACCGCGCCCGCGTCCGGGGTGCCAAGGCTCTTCTCGGCGTGCGGGCGGGCTCGGCCCACGAGGGGCAGGAGCTGGGCGGTGTCTTCTGCGGCCTGCTGCGCAACGGCGGCCGCGGCGCCCCAGGCCTTCGTGAGGGATCCCCCGGCGTCCACGCCGCCGGCGAGGGCGTCGCGGAACGGGACCAGGACGTCCACGAGGGTTTTGTCGCCCGGCGCGGCCTTGCCGAAGTCCATGATGGCGGCCGCGGCGCCGGCGACTCCGGCGGCGACAGCGCCGGCGTCGGGGGCAGCGGTGTTGCCGAGCGCATCCCCGACGGCCCGGAGGGCCATGCCCCACAGTGCGCCGGAGGTGCCGCCTGCTTTGTCGGCCCAAGCGTCGCCGGCAAGGTGGAGGGTGGTGGCTGCGCCGGCTCCGCGGGCGACGGCGGCTGCCGCGGCGTCGACGGCGGCGCGGACGCCGCGCTCCATGCCAATGCCGTGGTCGCCGTCGCCGGCGACCGCGTCGATCCGGCCCAGTTCCTCGGCGTTGGCGTCCACCACGTCCTTCGCGGCTCCCAGCGCGGCCAGGACCCGGACGGCCGTGGCGCGGGATTCGTCGGAGGCATCCGGGATGGCCGCCTCGATCTCGGCGAGGTCGGTGAAGTCCGTGGCTTCCAGGGCCGCCGCCGTGACGGCGCCGCGGCGGAAGGCCGGGGCGTCGGCGGGCGCGTGCCAGAGGGTCTCAAGTTCGTCGTCGAGCCAGAAGAGGGTCAGGGAGGTGCCGGCCATGTCGAAGCTGGTCACGAGCTCACCCACCTGCGGGTCGACGGCTTCCAGTCCGGCCTCGGCCAGGAGCTGGGCGACGCGGCGGTAGACCACGAACAGTTCCTCGTATTTGACGCTGCCCAGGCCGTTGAGGATCGGGACGACGCGCCGTGTCCCGCCGGAAGCCATCCAGCCTTCGACGCCGTCGGGAATTTCGGTGAGGAGTTTCGCGACGAGGAGTTCGGCGAGTTCATCCGCCGTCGGGACGCCTGTTTCGCCGATGCCGGGCTCGCCGTGGATGCCCATCCCGACGGCCATGCGGCCCTCGGGGACGGAGAAGAGCGGGTGGTCCGCGCCCGGCAGGGTGCAGCCGGAGAATGCGACGCCGAAGGAGCGGGTGCGGTGGTTGGCGCGCTCGGCGATCTCGACTGTCTGGTCCATGGTGTACCCGGCCTCGGCGGCGGCGGCGGCGACCTTGAAGACCGTGAGGTCACCGGCGATCCCGCGGCGCTTGGCATGCTCGGCCGGCGGGGCGGACGAGACGTCGTCGGTGACGGCGATGCTGCGGCAATCGATGCCCTCGGCGCGCAGCCGGGCCTGGGCCTGGTTGAAGTGCAGGACGTCGCCGGCGTAGTTGCCGTAGCCCAGGAGGACGCCGCCGCCGTTGCTGGCGGCCTTGGCCACGGTGTAGATCTGCTGGGCGGACGGCGACGCGAAGAGGTTGCCCATCGCGGCACCGTGGGCCAGACCCTGGCCCACGAGCCCGGCGAAGGCAGGATAGTGCCCGGAACCGCCGCCGATCACGAGCGCCACGGTGCCCGGGGTGCTCCGGGTGTTGCGGACGACGCCGCCGGAGACACGCCTGACCCAGCGGCTGTGGGAGGCGACAAAGCCTTCGATCATTTCGTCAGCGAAGGCTGCGGGGTCATTGAACAGGCGGGTCATGGGGGTACTCCTGGAAGAGGGAAAGCTGCTTGGTGGGTGCCCGCCGCGGCTGTGTGGCACGCGGCGGGCACCGGATTGTTGGGAGCAGGCTGCGTCCGTTAGCGAACGGCGGCTGACTCCGCGGCCGCTGAGTCTGCTGCTTCAGGGGCGGCCGTTGCGTTGCCGGCGCCGTTGCGGGCCAGCACCATCATGAGGACGGCGGAGAGGAGCATGAAGCCGCCGACGACGAACATGGGGACGGTGTAGCCGCCGGTCCAGTCCTTGAGCCAGCCGGTGACGTAGCCCGCGCTGAAGCCGGCCAGGTTGCCCACGGTGTTGATCAGGGCGATCCCGGCGGCGGCCGCTGCCCCGGTGAGGAACTGGGTGGGGACGGTCCAGAAGTTCGGCAGCGCCGCGAAGATGGACATCGCCGTGAGGGTGATGATCGCGATCGTCGCCGCCGGCGATCCCGCAAAGAGGGCCAGCGGGATGCTCAGGCCTCCGACGAGGGCGGGGACGGCGATGTGCCACGTCTTGACGCCCCGTTTGGTGGCGTCCTTGGACCAGAAGTACAGGGCAAAGGCGGCCGGCAGGTACGGGATGGCCGTGATGAGGCCCTTCTGGACGACGTCGAACTTGGTGCCGTACAGGCCCTCAAAGCCGGAGATGATGGTCGGCAGGAAGAAGCCGAGCGCGTACAGGCCGTAGATGAAGCCGAAGTAGATCAGGGCGAGCATCCAGACGCGGCCGTTGCCGAAGACGGTGCGGACGCTGACGTGCTTGTTGGTGGCGGCGGTTGCGTTCTTTTCCTTCTCCAGCGCGCCGGTCAGCCAGGTCTTTTCGTCCGATGTCAGCCATTTGGCCTTGGCCGGGGAATCCGCGAGGTAGAACCAGGCGGCGACGCCGATCAGGATGGCGGGGATGGCGACACCGAAGTACATGACGCGCCAGCCTTCGAGTCCGAAGAGGCCATGCTGCTGGATGAGGAGGGCGGCGAGCGGGGCTCCAATGACCGTGGTCAGCGGCTGGGCCAGGTAGAACAGTGCCAGGATCTTGCTGCGGTGCCGCGACGGGACCCACAGGCTGAGGAAGAGGATGGCGCCGGGGAAGAATCCGGCCTCGGCCACACCCAGGATGAAGCGCAAAATGTAGAGCTGCTCCACGCTGCCCACCCAGGTGAAGAGCAGGGAGACAATGCCCCAGCTGACCATGATGCGGGCCAGCCACCGGCGGGCTCCGAATTTGTGCAGGGCCAGGTTGCTGGGGACTTCCAGCAGGATGTAGCCGATGAAGAAGACACCGGAGGCGAAGCCGAACTGGGCCGCCGAGAGGGCCAGATCAGTGTTCATGCCGTTGGGGCCGGCGAAGGAGATGGCCGTGCGGTCCAGATAGTTGATGAAGAACATGAGAGCGACAAACGGCACCAGCCGCACTGCCACTTTCTTGATTGCAGATCTTTCGACCACTGATTGCGTGGTGTCCACATTGACTCCTTGATGTCGGGATCCCGCAGCCTCCTGCGCTGGAAGCATGGGGATTGGTCTCACCGCGTAGTTCCAGGGAGCTGGCCAGGCCCAACTAAGCGTGTGATAAAAACCATAAGGCGTCCAACTCGAATTGGTCAACCGGTTGACATGTTTATTTACTGCGGCGGCCGTCGGCATGGCCCGGGCGGTGCGTGTTGTTACGCTTTGAAGGTGTCCGTTAACTCCGCTAACTCCGCCGCTTCGACGGCCAAAATCAGTGCCGCGCTCGGTTCTATGGAGCAAGGCTCTGTCGTGTCCGAAGTCGCGGAACGCCTCTTGGGCTACTTCACGAGCGGTGAAATTGCCGTGGGAACCCGTCTGCCGGCCGAGCGCCAACTCGCCGCATCTCTGGGGGTCGGTCGCTCCGCGGTCCGGGAAGCCCTCGCGGCGCTGGAGATCCTCGGGATCGTCATTGTCCGGCCGGGCTCCGGAACGTACCTTCGCGACGGCATTTCCGAGCTCCTCCCCCGCACGCTGAGCTGGGGCCTTATGCTGGGCGCCCCCCGCACGCGCGAACTCGTGGAATTGCGCGGCGGGCTCGAGGTACAGGCCGCCCAGCTGGCGGCGCAGCGGATTACCGACGATGCCCTGGACCGGATGCGCGCCAATCTGGCCACGATGGACGGCAGCCTGGAGGACCTTGTGACGTTCGTGGAGGCGGATGCGGCTTTCCACCGTGAAATCGCCGCAGCCTCCGGCAACCAGGTCCTGCAGGAACTGCTGCAGAGCATCCGGTCGCTGCTGCGCATCTGGGTTGACCGCGCCCTGACGGACGAAGGGCACGCGGCATCGGCCCTGGCTGAGCACCGCGGGATCTTCCTTGCCCTGGAATCACGCGATGAGGCCGCCGTGACGGCGGCCATGCGCTCCCACATGGACACGGCCTCCCGGCGCCTCCTGGCCGGATTCGACGCGGACCAGGGCTCCGCCGGAGGCTGAACCGCCTAACGCCTTCGCCCCTCTGTTACTCCCCCCGACGCGCGCATTCGCCGGAAGCCCGCGAAGTCGCCGGACCTTTCCGGCGCTCTCGCAGCTATCCGGCGAATCCGGACGGGAGCGCGCGGCTACGCCACCGCAGTACCCGGGGAAACCCTGAACGGGGGACGATTCACGGATGGTCATTCCCCTATGCTGTAGTGGATCCATCTGGGGAGATGGGTTGCATGCAACGAGGGGGACAAGTTGCGTTCAGACTTTGGCGACCGGGGCTATCCGACTGCGGACGACTCACGCTTCCATGAAGGCGCCCCACGGGGCGGCGTCCGCCGCTCCGCCAGCGGGCGAATTCCACAGTGGGCAGTCGACGAGGCCCTGGGCAAGCTCGAGGACCCCGCCCCGTGGCGCGAAGTCCCCGGCACTGGCGGCAAAACTCCGAAAATTGTTCGGCCCCGCCGGAAGCGGCCACGGCGGCCACGTCAATGGGGCAAATCCGGCACCTTTGTTGCCCTTGCTCTGATCGTGGGGTTGAACTTCCTCCCTCCGCTGTTCGAGCAGTTTGTAATGGCCCCCGTGCGCCCCTACCTGCCCGGCGCCACCGCGCCGCCGCCCGGGGTTGACGCCGCAAATTCCCCGCTGGGAAGGCCGCCGGTCAGCAGCGGCTCGTATGCTTACGCACTGCATCCGGCTCCGGACGGCGTTCAGGGCTTCGCTGCCTACGACCCCTGCCGGCCGGTCCACTACGTCGTCCGGCCGGACAACGCGCCGCCCGGCGCAGAACGGTTGATCAGCGAGGCTGTGGATGAGGTTTCGGCTGCCACCGGGCTGCACTTCGCGGCCGATGGCGTCACCTCCGAGGCACCCACCGAGCAGCGCAGAACCTATCAGCCGGACCGCTACGGCCGGAGGTGGGCCCCCGTTCTGATCGCGTGGTCTTCTCCGGAGGAAGTCCCGCAGCTTGCAGGAAACGTTGCCGGGCGTGGCGGAAGCACAGCCGTGAGTGTCTCCGGACGCCCCGCCGTCCTGGTGTCGGGCCAGGTGGCTTTGGACGCTCCCGATCTCGCCAGGATCATGCTGCGGCCGGACGGTCCCGCCGATGTCCGCGCCGTCATCCTGCATGAGCTCGGGCACGTTGTAGGACTGGACCACGTGGACGATCCGACCCAGCTGATGCACGCCGAAAACAGTGGGCTGACCGGGTTCGCCGCCGGCGACCTCGCCGGACTGGCTTTGCTGGGCTCCGGACCCTGCGTCCCGGAACTCTGACGGACGCGACGACGACGACGGCGGCTGAACCTCCCGCCGTCGGGGTCCGCTAGCCGCGTCACCTGTCGCGGGCGGGCGCGTCCTTCCCGAACCATGCACTGACCAGCAGCCACACGGACCACACGAGGACGAGGACAATCCCAGCGAGTGTAGGAATGGAGTTGGCCGGAGAGAAGCCTTCGGCGCCGACGATCCAGCCCTGCGCGAGGTAGGCGAGCCCGGACAGCGCCATAAGGTAGCCGATCAGCCTGGAGACGCGGCGCGCCCCGACAACCACGGCACCGGTCAGGACCAGGGCCACGCCCAGCACAAAGCTCTGGTAACTGCGCATGCCCCACTCCAGCCAACGGATACCCTCGGCCGTCGCAAACCGCGCAGCTTTCTCCGGTTCCGGAGCCGCAACCCAGGCGTCCACTGCGTGCTTGAGGGCAACGCCGTCGACGGCTTGGAGCGCGGCGTAAAGTGCCAGCGCGGCGACCGCAGCGACAGCGCCGAAGCGGGCCGTCCAGGCCATGGCCCCGGCCGGTGCTTTCAAGACCACCAGCAGGACCAGCAGCCCGGAGATGAGAAGCGCCATGCCGACGAACTGGCCGAGGTGGACCCCCGTCCAAATACCGCTGCGGGCGTACTCCGCGAACGTCGCCGGGTGGTCATTTGCGCTGGCCGTATCGGCATGGAGCAGCCCGGCGACCACGGACAGCGCGAAGCCGGCAAACGCCAGGGTGGCGGCCAGGCGAAGCGGTGCACGGGCTGATGCCGGGCGCCCAGACCCGGCCGAAGCCGCCGGCCGCGGATTATGATCTGTGCCGTATTTCTTCATGGCATCGCCCGTTTCGTGCCGACGCGCCGGTGCGCGAAGTGCGCGCCTAAGCGCAGGCTACGCCGATTGCTTCCGCGGAGCCACGGGCCTTTGACCGGCATGTGGCGGCGGCACGTGTGACCCGGCGGGACCGCCCGTTAATCCGGACACCGCCGCACCCACTAGGACTGCGCTCGTCCGTGGCCCAACCGCGCAGCGAAGCGCGCGACCGCGTCTTCCGGAGTTGGCGCGGGGCCGAAGAGTTCTGCCTGGCGGCTCGTGTTGGCCACGTAGCGGCCGGTTTCGAACCACGCCGCCATGGCTCCCATGTCGCTCATGCGCGAGCCGGACTTTCCCGAAATCTTGCCTATCCTGAGGAGCAGTTCGGTGGGAAGGGAGAGCACCCTAATTTTCTTGTTCGCCAGCCGCGACGCCAGTTCAGCGCCTTCCCGCATGCTGATGGGGCGCGTCCAGCCGATTTCGATGCGTTCGCCGTCGGCGATGTCGGCGTCGACGGCTTCGGCGAGGTAGGTTGCGAGGTCGCTGGTCAGAACGAACGTCAGGGGGACGCTCTTTGAGCCGAGCCAGATGATGCGGCCCTTCTCGAACGGGTCACCGCCGAGCCGGGCAATCTGGTCGAAAAATGCTCCGGGGCGCAGCGCGACGAACGGGACGTTGAGTTCTTCGAGCTTGTCCTCGGCGAGCTTCTTGTGCCAGAAATGCGGCACACCGGGTGTCTGGTCACTCGTGAGGATGCTGGTGAGCACGAAGCGCGGCACCCCGGTTTTGCTGGCGGCGATGGCGAGATTGGCGTTGCCACGCGTGTCGATCTCGTGGGCGTTCTTGTTCTTCCCGGTGTACCCGGCCGCCGTCGTGATCACAGCGGCGGCGCCGGTCATCGCGGCGACGAGCGAATCGAGGTCGAGCATGTCGCCGCGGGCTATCTCGACGCCCTTGGCCTCGAGTTTGCCCGCGTCCGAGCTCGGGCGGACAAGCGCCCGCACCTTCTTGCCCCGGTCAAGAAGCCGGTCGACGACCTGCCCACCGAGCGATCCCGTTGCACCGACCACCAGCACGGGTTCCTGTTCAGACATTGTTATCTCCTAAATGTTATCTCTGCGGCAGTTGCGAAGGGCCGGCCCCCGGGTAATGAGCCGAAGGAGTTCGACGGCGCCCGTAGCCTGTGAGCGTTTAGTTCGGCGGCGCCTGGCCCGCCCCGCTCCACAGCCGCCGCCACCAGGGCCGCTTCGGCTCCGGCTCCGGAGGGGCGATGGCGGCCGCGGCAGCCCGGCGACCCCGCCAGCGGTCCAGTTCGGCGTCGACGTCCCGCGTTTTGGTGATCACGGGCGGCCCGCCCTGGAGCTGCCGCCGGGCATCGATGACCCGGGCATTGAAGTCCTCCACGATCTCGCGGACCTGCTTTTCGCTGAACTGGGCATCGAGCCGCGCGTCGAGCTCGGCGTCCTCGGTGCGGAGCAGGATCGCCTTCGGGCCCAGGCCGGAGATGTTCTCCCGCTGGATCAGGCCCTTGACCCACCAGTCGGGGTCGTACGCCTCGCCCAGCCCGGGAATGGGTTTGCCGGCGTACTTGAGGTTGTCGAACTTGCCCTGCGCCATGGCATCCCGGATCAGGTACTCGGCCTTGGCGGCGTCGTCGATCTTGGCGCGCTTTTGCCGGAGTTCCTCCTCGGCGGCGTTGAGCTCGTCGTTCTCCTGCGCCGTGCTGCCCGAGGCCCGCACGGCCCGGAGTTCCGCGGCACGCTCCACCCGGCGCCGGAAAGCGCTGTTGGAACCACTGAACCCGCTGCTCATCAGTCACCACCGTCCTCGCCTGTCGGAATCGCGGATCTGCCTTCCAGTATGAGGAACAGCGGGGCGGCGGCAAAAGGTCCGCGCGGCGGCGAACCGCGACGATGGCAACCCGCCCCCTCGCCGAGACGGGATCCTTACACTCCCGTAACCCGGCGTTAACTCACCCGTGCGAAGCTGGGGACTTCGGATAAAACTAAGCATCCTTCCCATCTTTTCTGCACAGCAGATCCCGAGGAGTTGCAGCCGTGAACAGCCAAAACCAGAGCGCGTCCGGAAGCCCCCTACAAACCAGCCGCGAGGAAGCGCCAGAGGATCAGAGCAGCACGCATGTCACGCATGTCCGCGAAGACGTGGCCATGGCGGGCCGGTGCGCCAACGTCCACCTGCCCACCGGGCGCACGTGCACGTTGCCCAAGCGCCACCCCGGCTCGTGCAATTTCGTCGGGCCCGAGGACGCGGAGCACGTCGCAAAGCAATAGATCAAAGCAGTAGGACGAAGCGCACGCCCTCCGCAGTTTTGCGCAAGGATTCCGGCGGCTCCGGTCACTGGTGCCATGCCGCGGCTACGCTGATCGGACATTGAGCACCGGATCTAGCTGAGGGAGATCACGTGCCTCGAGAGAATCTGCGTGAAGATCTGCAGCACGCCGAGAACGCATCGGCTCAAGGACTGCCGACTGGAAGATTATCCGCTGCGCCGCGGCCCGTACCACTGGACGCCACAGCCCTGACCCGGGCCGGCATTGCCGGCTGGGCCGCCCGGCTCGGACCTCCCGGAGCGGAAGCACCCCGGTCCCGGAGGCTGGCCCATGTCGGCGGTATCGCGGCCATCGCCGCCCTGGTCCTCTACCTGACGTGGCGCGTCCTGTTCACGATGCCGTCGGGGGAATGGAACCTGGCCATCGCCTGGATCCTGGTCACCTTCGAGGCCTTGCCGCTGGCCGGCCTCATCCTGAAGGCCTGGTCCGTGTGGAACATTGACAGCCATCCGCCGGCGCCCGTGACGGAGGCCCCGAACGGCATGCGGGTGGCGGTGCTGATCCCCACGTACAACGAGCCCATCGAGGTTCTGACGCCCACGGTCGCGGCGGCCTGCGAGCTGGCCCCGGCGCATGAGACGTGGGTCCTCGACGACGGCGACCGGCCTTGGGTCGAGGAAATGTGCGTCGCCTACGGCGCCCGGTATGTCCGGCGGCCCGTCCACGACCACGCCAAGGCCGGCAACATGAACCACGCCCTGGGCCTGATGGCCTCGGAGAAGGCCGCCGGCGGCCCCGGCATCGACATTATCGCCGTCCTGGACTGCGACCACGTCCCGCTGCCCACTTTCCTCACCGCCACCCTGGGCTGGTTCGAAGACCCCGGGATCGCCCTGATCCAGGGTCCGCAGTCGTTCTACAACGGCGGCGCGTTCGACGACGACGGAATCACGGGTGAGCAGGGCACCTTCTTCAACGTCCTCATGGCGTCCCGCAACGTACCCGGCGCCGGACCCTTCTGGTGCGGGTCGACGTCGTTGTTGCGTCTGAGCGCCCTGCAGGAGGTGGGCGGCGTGGCGACCGAGACCATCACCGAGGACATGCACACCACGCTCAAACTCATCCGGCGCGGCTGGCGGACCGTCTACCACCACCAGACGCTGGCCGTCGGGCTCGCGCCGGCGACCCCGGACCAGTACCTGCTGCAGCGCCGGCGCTGGGGCATGGGTGCCATGCAGATCCTCGTCCACGAGAAGCTGTGGGCGGCGAAGGGGTGGCTGTCGTGGCGGAATTACCACGAGTACCTCAACGGCACGCTGTGGTGGCTGGAGGGCATCGCCACGCTCGTGGCCTTCCTGATTCCGGTGGTGATCATGCTGTCCGGGGCGCAGACCTCCACTGCCGGGCCGCTGCTTTTCACCGGGGTCTTCCTGGTCATGTTCACCGTGCGCCTGGGGGGGTCCAAGCAGCTGATGCGCAACGAAATCCACTGGCCCACGGCCTTCGTCCTGCGGATTTTCCGCGTCCCGGTCGGCCTGGCGTGCCTCTGGTGGCTCATGTCCCGGAACATCCTGGAGTTCCAGGTGACGCCCAAGGGTGCCGCCGACCTCCGACTCCGGGGCCGGACGCCGCGCATCCTGATCGTGATGGTTGTCCTCATCTCCGCGGTGATTCTGTATGCGGCGGCCGGGTTGGCCGGGCTGGTGCCCTGGCGCACGACGCCCGGTTCTACGGTAGCGTCCGGTGCCTGGCTGGTGCTCGCCGGCGCGGTCCTGGTGCTCGGAACACGCAGGATCCGGGCCGCCGAATTCGCCACATCCCGCCGCAACGCCTACCGGATGGAGGTGTCCGCGCCGGTGGAGGCCGAGGGCACGAGCGGAGAGCTGCTGGACATTTCGGTCGGCGGCGCCGCAGTCCGCTTCCCCCACGGCACGCTGCCGGCTTCGGGGTCCGTCATGCTCCGGTTGCCGGAGGCCGCGCCGGTCCGGCTGCAGGTCATCCGCACCACAGGGCAACCCGACGGCACCGAGATCGCGTCCCTGCGGGCGGCCGACGACGACTGGGCCACCTACCGTGCGCTCTCGTTGTGGATCTTCCACACGCCCGCAGGGGCGTTGCCCGATTTCCCGCCCGGCGTCCCGGCCGCGGCGTCGCTGCGGGGGCGCTGAGGGCTGGAGGCCGGTGGTCCCGCCCGCTCATTCCCCCTCGAGGCAGAGGATGAACCCGGGAAACACATGCCGGCCGGGGCGTCCGCCCACCTCGTCGATGGCCCGGCGGATCTGCCGGAGCTGCTCCACGGTCATCTGCAGCGGTGGTTCGTCGGGCTGGTAGGTGGTGAAGATTGGATAGTCGACGCCGGGCTGCTGCGACATTTCGATGTGGCAGCCCAGGACATGGGTGACGGGGTGGGTGGCGCAGAACCCGATCAGCCGCTCGATGGTGCTCACAAACGCTGGCCAGTCCTGGATGTAGAGCCGGCCGGGATAGACCGTGTCTCCGGTGAGCAGGAACCCGGTGTGGGGATCGTAGAACGTCACGGCCGCGTTGTGGTGCCCCGGGCTGGGCCAGCATGCCAGGACGCGCCCGCCGAGGTCCACCTGCGCGGGCTGAACGGCGCCGCCGCCGGCGTCCGGGTCGCCGTCGTCCGAGTCGCTGGCGTCACTGAATCCGAAGAATTCCCAGGCATTGTCCCGGGCCGCGTCCACCAGAACGGTGTCGGGACGGCCCGCGAACTGGGCATCGCCTGCGACATGATCGCCATGCGGGTGGGTGTGGAGGACAAGGAGACCGTAGCCGTCGCGGGGATGGGCGGCAAGCCAGGCCGCCACAAGGCCGTCGACAACGCGGCGCAGCGGGAAGAAGTCCGCGGATGCGGTCGCGCCGGTATCGATGAGGACGGCCCGCGCGTTGCCGAACAGCAGGAACATGAACGGCGCCTCGTAGTTGACCGCCATGTTCTGGCGCAGGATGAACGTGTGCCGGTCGTAGGCGTGGACCTGGATGTCCGGGTCCGTGTTGTGCTTCGCCGATTCCGAGCCGTGGATCCAGGCCACCTCCAGGTCTCCGGACCGGGCGCGGCCTGCCGTGAAGTCGATCAGGTCCGGGGGCGTCTCCATGGGTTCTCCTAGGGGCGTCAGCGCCAGTGGCGGCGGGTGCGGCGGACGTCGGGTTCCGCAATGACGCACCAACACTCCATGATGACCGGTCCCCTTCCGGTCCTCAAACCCCGTCGGTTGCTCCGTAGTTGCCCTTTTGACGAGTGATTACGGCACTTACGAAGCAATCGATGGGGCCCCGCAGCTCTGCAGACCTCGCCTTGGTCCGTAGACCTAAAACGGGCCGCGTAATTTAGGAGCTTTTCCATACTTTCGGCGATGTCTGCTGGATAGGCTGAGGTGTCCGGACAAAGCCGTCCGGGCGGTGCCAATGTCAGAAAGAAGCCCATGGCCGCAGCTACAGTGGACGACATCCTCGCGGATCTTCCGCTGGGTTTCGCCAGCCTGATGCTTCGGCCGTCCCGCACGGATGCTGCGATCGAACGCTTTCTGATCGTCGACGCTGACGACGAGACCGCCGACGGCGGGTCTGCGTTTGTCCTGCTGATCGGCGTGCGCGGACGCTCCGCGTTGCCCGCAGTGCGGCGCCTCTTGAAAAGCCCGCCCCTGGTCCTGGCCGTCAAGGGCAGCCACGAGGAACTGGTGGAAGCGGAAGAGCTGCTGCGCGCCGCCGGAACCGGGCTGCTGCTGGTGGACCCGGCGGCAGACTGGGACCGATTGCTGTCCATCGCCAAGGACCGAATCCAGCCGCCCAGCTACCAGCGCGAAGTGCTGACCCTGCTCGAAGAAGACCTCTTCGCCATCGCCCAGACCACGGCCCGCCTGACCTCCAGCCACGTGGTGATCGAGGACGCCGCCAACAAGGTCCTGGCCTACTCCACGGTCACCAACGCCATTGACGAACTGCGCAAGGCCTCGATTCTGGCCCGGCGCGGCCCGCGCAAATACGAACTCCTCCTCAAGGACCTCGGCGCCTACCGCGAGCTGCACCGGACGCGCCTGCCGGTCCGGGTTCCCGCCCGGCCCCAGGACGGCCTGCGGGAGCGCGTCGCCATCAGCCTGTTCGCCGGTGACCGCATCATGGGCTACATCTGGCTCCAGGAAACCGGCGGCGGCTTCGGCGACGACGTCGACTATGTGCTCACCGGCTCGGCCGCGCGGGCCTCCGCCGAGCTGATCCGGTACCGCAACCAGCAATCCGTGCACATGCGCGAGGACCGGATCGTGCGCCTCCTTTCGGGTCCCGCGGAGGCTGCGGCGAGCGCGCACAGCGAGAAAATCCCTGCGGACCGCCCCGCGGCCCTGATCCTGATTGGCCTCTCGGCGTCCGAAGCCCAGGAGAACGACGCCGCACTCAAACACGGCGAGCTGGCCAACCTCGCTTCAATCCATGCAGCCGCCTACAAGTCCTCAGCCATCGTGGGACAGTTTCACGGCGACACCGCCGTGATCCTTCCCGGGCTGCAGTCCGCCAACGCCGGGGCTGGTCTGCGGAGCCTGGCCGAGGCAATCGTCAAGGACGCCAACAAGCACCTCGGCATCAGCCCCTTTGCCGCCGTCGGCCCCGCTGTTCCCGATCTGCTATCAATCCATTCCGTGACCGGAATATGCGAAGCGCTGCTGGGCTGCATGCGCCGCTCCGGCGAAGTTTCGGTTGCCACGGTGGACGACTTCGAAGCCGAGATCCTCTTCCACGACGCCGTGGAGAACTTTACGACGGCGGCCTTCCGGCACCGCAGCCTCTGGGCCCTGCTCCGCGACGACGCGGAACTGGCCGTAACCCTGCGTGCCTTCTTCGACGCGTCACTCGACGTGGCCGAGTGCGCGAAGCGGATGCAGCTGCATAAGAACACCGTCTACTACCGGATCGGCAAGGTCAGCCGGGTCACCGGCCTGGACTTCGGCAATCCCCGCCATGCACTGGTCGCGCTGCTGCATGTTCAGGAGTGGTCCGGCACGCAGAAGGAGCATGTGGGCAAGAAATGATGACAACACTTGATTCGCCGCCGCTTGCCTTATTACTGGATGACATTGTCCGCGGCCACCGGCCCCGGACGGAAGCGGGGTCAGTCCCCGCAAACATTCCCCACATGCAGTCCCCGCCGTTCGACCGTTTCGGCATCGCGGTTGCCACGACGTCCGGGGAACTATTCAGTTCCGGCGACGCCGATCTTCCGTTCTCGATCCAGAGCATCTCCAAGGTCTTCACCCTGGCGATGGCGCTCGGCGCCGATGACTCCGGCTCGTTGTGGTCCAGGGTCCTTCGCGAGCCTTCAGGCACGTCCTTCAACTCTTTGGTCCAGCTTGAAGTCGAGCACGGGATCCCCCGGAACCCGTTCATCAACTCGGGCGCCCTGGTGGTCACCGACCATCTGATGGAAAGAACTCCCGACGCCGCCGCCCAGGTCCTGCGTTTCCTCACCGGCCAGGTGGGTCACCAGAATGGAAGACAGGGTCCTTTCATCGACGAAATGGCCGCAAAGAGTGAACTCTCCAGCAGCAGCCGCAACCTGGCCCTCGCCCACTTCCTGAAGGAATTCGGCAACCTGCGGCGGCCCGCACAGGCAGTGGTGGAGAACTACGTCAGGCAGTGCTCAATCATGATGACCTGCGTGGAGGTGGCCAAGGCGGGTCTATTCCTCGCGCAGGATGGTCGTGGAGTACAAGGCGCGGTGATCTCCAGGAGCGAGGCTAAGCGCATCGGCTCCATCATGCTGACCTGCGGCATGTATGACGCAGCCGGCGAGTTCGCCTACCGCGTGGGACTTCCCGGGAAAAGCGGTGTAGGCGGCGGCATCCTGGCGATCGTCCCCGGGGAGTGCGCCATCTGCGTCTGGAGCCCCCGGCTGGATTCCAAAGGAAATTCCCTGGCAGGCACGGCGGCTCTCGCTGACCTGTCCGACCGGACCGGGTGGTCGATTTTCTGATCTGACGCCCGGCTGTCCCCACAATCTCACTCCAGAACCCCATTTAGATCTCTGACAGATCGAAAGGAACACCCATGCCCAACAACCCCAATGACGAGGTTGGCTTGTACCAGGCCGATGGCGGCCACGCCCACGCTTCGGATGCCCTGATCCACGCGGAGGACTCGGGCTATCACAAGAGCCTGAAGCCCCGGCAGATCCAGATGATCGCGATCGGCGGGGCCATCGGAACCGGCCTGTTCCTGGGTGCCGGCGGCCGGCTCAACGCGGCCGGCCCGTCATTGGTCATCGCCTACGCCGTCTGCGGCTTCTTCGCGTTCCTGATCCTGCGCGCCCTGGGTGAACTGGTGCTGCACCGGCCCTCGTCAGGATCGTTCGTGTCCTACGCCCGCGAATTCTACGGAGAGAAGGCCGCGTTCATCTCCGGCTGGTTCTATTGGATCAACTGGGCCACCACCACCATCGTGGACATCACCGCCGCGGCCCTCTACATGAACTTCTTCGGCAAATACATCCCCTGGATGGGGGCCGTACCGCAGTGGGCGTGGGCGCTGATCGCCCTCGTCGTGGTCCTCTGCCTCAACCTCGTCTCCGTCAAGGTGTTCGGCGAGCTCGAGTTCTGGTTCGCCCTGATCAAGGTCGCGGCCTTGGTCGCGTTCCTGTTGGTCGGCACCTACTTCGTCATGTTCGGCACGCCCGTGGAAGGCCAGGAAGTCGGATTCAGCCTCATCACCGACAATGGCGGCCTCTTCCCCAACGGCCTGCTGCCCATGATCATCCTCATGCAGGGCGTGCTGTTCGCCTACGCCTCGATCGAACTGATCGGTACCGCCGCCGGCGAAACCGAAAACCCCGAAAAAATCATGCCCAAGGCCATCAACTCCGTGGTCTTCCGGATCGCCGTCTTCTACGTCGGCTCGGTCATTCTGCTCGCCCTGCTGCTGCCCTACACCTCGTATGAAAAAGGCGTCAGCCCGTTTGTGACGTTCTTCGGATCCATCGGTATCCAAGGCGTGGACGTCATCATGAACCTCGTGGTCCTCACAGCCGCCCTGTCCTCGCTGAACGCCGGCCTATACTCCACCGGCCGCATCCTGCGTTCCATGTCAGTGGCCGGATCGGCCCCGAAGTTCGCCCAGCGGATGAACAAGGCCGGTGTCCCCTACGGCGGCATCGCCATCACCGCCGGAGTCTCCCTCCTCGGGGTCCCGCTGAACTACCTGGTCCCCGGCCAGGCTTTCGAGATCGTCCTGAACGTCGCCGCCGTAGGCATCGTCGTCACTTGGGCCACCATTGTGCTCTGCCAGATCCAGCTCAAACGGTGGGCAGACAAAGGCTGGCTTGAGCGCCCCTCTTTCCGGATGTTCGGCGCCCCCTACACCGGGTACCTCTCCCTGGTATTCCTGCTCGGCGTCCTCGTCATGGTCTTCATCGATTCCCCGCTCACATTGCTGGTGACACTGGTGGCCTGCGCGCTGATGGTAGGCGGCTGGTACGCCTGCCGGAAACAAATCCACGACATCGCCGAAACCCGCGACGGCTTCACGGGCGCCGCGCCCGTGCTGGCCAACCGGACTCCAATCCGCTAATCGAACATCCCAGTGCCGACCAATCCCGCAACCCGGCACCCAACGCGAAAGCCTTCATGAAGCCACTAAACCCGCTGAGTCCCGGCCGAACCAGCACTCTGCAGGAACGCCGCCCGCCAGACGCGCACAAGGACAAGCCGCCGGCGTCGAACGACAGTTGCGAGGACGGCTGCTTCTTCTGCACCGGACCGGAAACAGACTAGCCACCGTTCCGCTGGATTCAGTGGACATGCCATGCCCGCCAACCCAACCCAAGAAGACAAGTAGTGATGAAAACCGAGTCTGCATCCACAATGACCGCAACCGACACGCACCCAGTTGAAGGCGACACCATCAAACCCCTTCAGACGGCCCCAGGGGCTGTCCTGGATAACCGCAACGGCGCCAGCACCCTCAAGTCCGCCGGCCACGTGATTGTTGATTCGCTCGCGGCGCACGGGGTGGAACGCACGTTTGTTGTCCCGGGGGAAAGCTTCCTGGACGTCCTCGACGGGCTGCACGGCTCTGAGATCGAGACCGTGGTCTGCCGGCACGAGGGCGGCGCCGCCTACATGGCCGAGGCAGACGGCAAGATGAACCAGCGCCCCGGCGTCGCCATGGTCACCCGCGGCCCCGGGGCAGCGAACGCCCACGTGGGCCTGCACACCGCGTGGCAGGACTCCACCCCGATGCTGCTCTTCGTCGGACTGATTCCGTTCGCGCACCGGGACCGCGAGGCGTTCCAGGAGTTCGACATCAAGGCGTGGTTCGACACCGGCGCCAAACGCGTGATGGTCCTCGACCACCCCGAGCGGGCCTCCGAAATTGTCGCGGAGGCAATGTTCGCGGCCATGAGCGGCCGTCCCGGGCCCGTGGTGGTGGGCCTGCCGGAGGACATCATCCGCGCACAGATTGATCCGGCCCTGCACCCGGCCATCCCGGTTGCCGCGGGCGGCATGAGCAGCACCGATGCCGGTGCGCTGGCTGAGGCGCTGGCACAGTCGAAGAAGCCGCTCTTTGTCACCGGCGGGAACGACTGGACCCAGGAAGCCGCCTCGGAACTAACCCGCTGGCTCGAAAAGCACCACATCCCGGCCGCGGCGGAGTGGCGTACACAGGGGACCGTCTCCTTTGATTCGCCCAGCTACGTGGGGCCGATCGGCTACGGCAGGCCCCGCCCGACGTATGACCTCCTGGAGGAAACCGATCTGCTCGTTTTCGTCGGGACGGTCCCGGGGGACGTGATCACGGACGGTTTCGTCTGCCGGCAGGACTGGAACAAGAACAACTTCCTCGTCTCCATCGATCCCTCGCTGCGCGGCCGCTCCGGTCCGGTCTCCCGCCAGATCCTGGCCAAGCCGGACGCCTTCGTCCGGGACTTGGTCAACATCGACCTGCCCGTCAGGCAGGAGTGGAAGGCGTGGACGGCCCGGATGCGCGCCGAGCAGTGCTCCTTCGCCAGCCTGCCGCCGTCCGTCCCCGGTGCCGGTCCCGCGAAGATGGACACCCTGATGGCGAACCTTGTGCCGCTGCTGCCGCAGGACGCCCTGGTGACGTTCGGGGCGGGCGAGCACACCAACTGGGCGCACCGGTACTTCCCCACCCGGCGCTACGCCTCGATGATCAGCGCCCGGAACGGTTCCATGGGGTACTCGGTGCCCTCGGCCATCGCCGCATCCCTGGCTAGCCCGGAGCGCCGGGTGGTCACCATCGCGGGCGACGGAGAATTCCTCATGAACGGCCAGGAGCTCGCCACGGCCGCCCAGTACGGAGCCACGCCGCTGATCATCGTGATGGATAACCAGGAGTACGGCACCATCCGCACCCATCAGGAACGCCACTACCCGTCCCGGGTGTCAGGCACTCAGCTGAAGAACCCCGACTTCGGCATGATGGCCCGGGCGTTCGGCGGTTTCGGCATCACCGTCACCGAGGATAAGGATGTGCCGGCCGCCCTCGAGGCGGCGCTGGCCGCCATCGACCGGGACGGTGTGTTCGCCCTGGTCCACCTCATCGTCGAACAGCGGGTCAAGGCCTACTAAATCCACCCTGCCTAACCTGGTTGCGCTATCAGTCCTGGTCGTCATTCGGCGTTGTGCTGTCTCACCTCATCGTTGACACTTCATGTCTCAACTGATCGTGGACGGTTCATGTCTCAGGACTTCGTGGACGGTTGCCTGCCCGTGCCGTTGAGGCCGATGTAGACGGTTCCTTTGGGCGGGCGCGGGTGGCTGATGATTTCTGGCGTTCCACGCCTCGGCCGGGGTCGTGCCCGGCGGCAGCGCCTGGTGTTCACGCTCGGTGTTGTAGTACGTGTCGAAGACATCGACACGGGCCTGTAGTTCGGCGACGGTCGCGGCCTGGGGATGGCGGTTCAGGTAGGTGTGCAGGGTCCGGTGGAAGCGTTCGTTCTTGCCCTGGGTGGTGGGTTTGTAGGGTTTTCCGGTGATCGGCACGACGCCGAGAGCCTTGAGGTATTCCACCAGGGCCCCGGTGCGGCCCCTCCGTGTGGGATTGAACGCCGCCCCGTTGTCCGATAGGAACTTTTGGGGCACTCCGTGGCGATCGATAGCTATTCGCACCACCCGGATGGCCGCTTCGGATGTCTCTGCGTCTGCGACCAGCGATGCCAGTGCCAGGCGGGAATGATCGTCGATGAGCTGGAAAATGGCCACCCTGGCTCCGCCGGCCAGCAGCCACTCCGTCGAGTCGATCTGCCAGCAGCCGTTGGGTTCTGGATAGACGAATCTTTGGTAGGCGCTGCGCGGTTTCTTCCTCGGTTCCGGGACCACGACTCCGGCCCGGGTGAAGATCCGGGCCAAGGTGGCACGTGATGGCGGTTGGACCCCCTGGCGTCGGAGTTTGGCGGCGACGCTCAGCGGCCCGTAGTCATAGCCGAGGCTCTTCAGGGACTCCCGGGTCGCGAGAGCCAGCTGCGCCAAAGAGGCATCGACCTTGGCCGGGCTGGTCGCCGGCTTGGTCGAGGCAGTTTCCAAGGCTTTGATCGTCCCCCCGGCGGCAGCCGCGGCCCGGATCTTGTAAAACCAGGCCCGGGACACCTTATGACGTTCGCAGAACTGTGTAACCGCACCCCTCTCAGCGTCGTCAGGCCATGTCGCCACCAAATGCCGGATCTTGATATCGGGGTGCATTTTGCTCATGACCCGAGCAAAACCGGTCCGAGTGTCCACGATGTCCTGAGACACACTGTCCACGATGTCTTGAGACAGAAACGTCCATTAAGTCATGAGACTCCACAG
>NZ_JBFTKI010000032.1:0-49923 GCF_056395875.1 Arthrobacter sp. 05T45
GCCATCAACGCCGCCAAAATGGCGCTCTGGGGCGACGGCACGCACCGGGTCTCCCTGGACGAAGTCATCGTGACCATGCGCGAAACCGGCAAGGACATGAGCTCCAAATACAAGGAAACCGCAATGGGCGGCCTCGCCGTCAACGTCGTGGAGTGCTAGGAAGCTGACCGCCGCCGGCCGGGGCTGACGTGGCGCTGGCCGGCTGCTCCGGCCATGCGGCCTACAGCCATGCGGCCTACAGTTGTGCGGCCTGCAGCTGTGCAGGCGCTAGTTGTGCAGTGCCGCCCACAGGTTCAGCGAGGATGCGTACACGATCCACGACAGGTAGGGCAGCATCAGCAGTCCTGCCGCCCGGCTGATCGGTCCGAAGAGCACCACCGTCACGGCCACGGCCACGGCCAAAGCCACGATGATCCCGAACGCGATCCACAGCGCCGGCGTCCCGAGCGCCGGGTACAAGGCGAAGAAGACCGGCGTCCAGAGCAGGTTCAGCCCCAACTGCACGCCGTAGGCTGTCAGGGCCGCTTTGGACCCCGGGGCGCGGCTGCGCCAGACCAGCCACGCCGCGACGGCCATGGCGGCGTACAGGACCGTCCAGACGGGCCCGAAAACCCAGTTCGGCGGGGACCACGGGGCCTTGTCCGCGGTGGCGTACCAGCCGTTGACGTGGTTGGCCGTGGCCAGGCCGCCCAAGGCCGCAACGAGCGCCGACGCGCCGAGGAACAGCAGCAGCGCGACCACGTGGGAGAAGCCGCTGCCCGCGCCGCTTCCAACGCCCTTAGAGTGGCCGCCGGGCGCCCCGGGACGGCCTTCCAGCGGTTGTTGCTGAGCCTGCATGAGACCAGCCTAACCGCCTGACCCGGACCGGCGGCAGGGTGCGGACCGATAGACTTGGGGCTGCATGTCCGCATGCCGCCGAAGCTCGTACCGCAATGATTGGATACCGCACCCTTGCGAGAATTCACTGCCCGTTTTGCCTCTGCCGAAGAGATTGCCAACTGGGATGCCCACGTCACGGCGAACCCCAACGGCGGCAATCTCCTGCAATCGGAAGCCTTCGCCGAGGTCAAACAGCACTTTGGCTGGAAGCCCTTGCACCTGGTGTACGAGTCGGCCGATTACACGAGCTACAACCTGATCCTGGAGAAGTCCTTTCCGGTCCTCGGCAAGCTCTGGTACCTGATCAAGGGACCCGACGTGGCGTCGGTCGAGGACATCCCCGGGATCGTCGCGGCGAACGCGGACTTCGTCAAAAGGGCCAAGCTGGGCGTCTTCGCGATCAAGATCGAACCGGATGTTGTCTTGTCCGACGACGCCGCGCGGATCCTTGAGGCCGCCGGACTGGTCAAGACCCACAACCTGCAGCCGAACGACTCCACGGCGCTGCTCGATATTGCGCCCGAGGAAAACCAGCTGCTGCGCAACCTGCACTCCCGGGGCCGCAACGCCGTGCGCCGCGCCATCCGCGAGGGCGTGGAAGTCCACAACGTCGAGCCCACGGAAGAGAACTTCCGGGCCATGTATGCCCTAATGACCACCACGGTGGAAGCCAAGTCCCAGGTCCGGGTGCGCGAGTACGAGTACTACCGCCAGTTCTGGACCAACTTTCTGAAGCGGGATCAGGGCAGGCTGCTCTTCGTGTACGAAAACGGGGTGCCCTCGGTGGGCGCATTCGTGATCAACTACGGCCGCAAGGGAACGTACAAGGACGGCGGCTCCCTGCAGAAGCGTGGCCAGTACGGCGACTCGCACCTGGTGCAGTGGACCGCAATCAACCAGGTCAAGGACCTTGGCTGCACCGAATACGACTTCTGCGGCACGCCGCCGAGCGACAAGCTCAAGGACACCTCAAACCCGTTCCATGGCCTGGGCCTGTTCAAGACCAGCTTCAGCAAAACCGTGACCGACTTTGTCGGCTGCTATGACCAGGTCCTGAGCCCGCTGAAGTACAAGGCCTGGATGATGGCGGGGGAGCGCGTGGCCCGCCAGGTCTACACCCGGCGCACGGGCCAGCAGTTTTACTAAACAGCCGACGAGGACAGTGAGGAGGCCGGAATGAATAACGGATACAGCGGCCACCGCAGGCCGCCCACGGACGGCCTGCCCCGAACGCAGCCGATGTCGCCGGTGGAGGTGCGCCAGAACGCCGCCGCGAAGCGCATGTTGCGCAGGTTGGTACAGGGCGAGAACCCGCCGACGGCGCCCATGAGCATCGTTGACCGGCTCGCCGGCAGCCCCTATGCGAACCCGATGATCCAGGTCGGCGGCGTCGACGCCTCGGCCCGCAAGACGATCGACTTTGCCTTGCATCTGGCGGAATCGATGTTCCGTTACGGCGCCGGAGCCCTGGAAGTTGAGACCAGCATCATCGCCATCACGGCCGCCCTGGGACTGAAGAACATCGAAGTGGACATCACCAACCAGTCGGTGGCCATCAACTATGCCCCCAAGGACCAGACGCCCATCACGTTGCTTCGTGTCGTGCGGTCCTGGACCAACAACTACGCGGGCTTGGCCAAGGTGCACCAGCTCGTCACGGACATCGTCTCCGGCGGCGTGGGACGTGAGGAGGCTGTGCGACGGCTTGAGGACATCACCCACAGTTCCAAGCCATTCCCGCGCTGGATGGTCACCGTGGCATTCGGCGTGTTCTCGGCCGTCTTCGTCGGTGTTCTCGGCGGCGACCTCGGAGCCTCTGCGGTCGCTTTCGTCTCCAACCTGCTGGTGAGCCTGCTGGCCAGGCAGCTAGGGCGGTGGCGCACACCTGACTTCTTCGTCACCGCCTCGTGTTCCTTCCTGGTCACCTTCATCGCCCTGCTGTTATGGCGTTTCGGCGGCATGGTAGGAATCCAGATACCGCCGGCCATCGTGGTGGTCGGCGGAATCCTGCTGCTACTGCCGACCGGCCGGCTCGTCTCCTCGGTGCAGGACGCGATCAACGGCTTCCCCGTCACGGCGGCCGGCCGTTTCCTCTCCACCATGCTGACCTTCGGCGCGCTCGTTGCCGGCATTGCCGTCGGCTTCGTAGTCGGGGATATGACCGGCATGGAGGCGATCAATGTCACCGAAACATTCCCTCCGGCGTATCCGTGGTGGGCCGTGGTCATCCTGATCGCCATCGCGGTGCTGATGATCGGCATCACGGAACAGACCAGCTGGAAGCTGCTGCTGCCGACGGCGGCCGTGGGGGTGGTGGGCTACCTGGTCCTCATCGGCGGCGACGCCCTGGGCATCGGATCCCGCTTCGCCCCGGCCCTCGCTGCCGTGGTGATCGGCCTGCTGGCCCGCGTCGTGGCCCTCCGGATGGGCGCCCCACAGTTGGTTGTGGCCGTTCCCGCCGCGCTGATTCTGCTCCCGGGGCTCACTATATTCCGGTCGATGTATGTATTGACCATCGAGGAATCGGAGATTCTCATGGGCGCCGGCGGCATGCTCAACGCCGGGGCCATCGTGCTCGGTGTCGCTGCCGGCGTCGTGCTCGGCGACACCCTGGCGCGGCCCCTGACGCGGAGCCTGGCGAGCAACGAACGGCGCAGGGCCCGCCGCCGCTAGACCTTGCGAGGAATGCCCGTCCGGCTCCCCTAAGGCGCCGGGTTTCCCCACTTTTGCCGGGACGCGACGGCGTGTCAGCCCGCCGCGCCGGCGTGTCCCGGCGTCGTGGTGGCAAAGGTGGGGAAACTCCGCAGCGCCAGATCTTGCCCCGCTAGATCTTGCCCCGCTAGATCTTGCCTATCGGCAGCTTCTTCTCCGCCTGGAAGTCGTCCTCCATCCGGCCCTTGGCCCAGTAGCCCGAGAGGGACACCTGGGCCCGCTCCAGCCCGCGCTGCACGTGGAACACGTCCCGGAGGCCCTTCATGTAGCCCCGCTCGCCGTGGGCGAAGACCTGCACCCGGCCCTCGGGCCACTCGGCGTCGCGCACCGCCGTGACCAGCAGTTCGCTCTCACCGGCGGGTGCGCCGCCGCGCAGCAGCCAGCGCAATTCGACGCCGGCCGGCCCGGCGATGGCCTGGACGTCGGCGTCGCTGTGCACTTCGAGCAGGGCGAGGCCGCGGGCATCTTCCGGCAGGGATTCGATCGCCGCGCCGATGGCCGGCAACGCTGATTCATCGCCGGCAAACAGGTACCAGTCCGCGGCCGGATCCGGGTTGTACCCGCCGCCGGGGCCGGTGAAAGTCAGGCGATCGCCGGGCTGGGCCGAGGCCGCCCAGGGGCCGGCGAGCCCCTCGTCGCCGTGGATCACAAAGTCAATGGCCAGTTCCTGCGCCTCCGGGTCCACCCAGCGGACCGTGTAGGTCCGCGTATGCGGCCACTGACTGCGCGGCATGGTTTCCCGGATGGCCCACAAATCCAGCGGATCCGGGTATTCGACGCCGGGTTGCGGAAAGACGATCTTGACGTACCGGTCCACATAGTCGTTGTTGACGAACCCGGCGAAGCCGGGGCCCCCGGCGATGATCCGGACCATGTGCGGGGAGAGCTGCTCCCTGCGCAGGACCGTCAGATCGGTCTGGGGGCGCGAGTTCCGGGTGGCGGTGGTGGCTGCGGGGACGGATGTCATGCAGCTAAGCCTAACCAAGAACCCCCGGCGGGAGCTTTGCGCGGGGGCCTGTTACGGCAACGGCGGAAGCTCCCAGTCGACCGTCCCGTTGCCTTGTTGCAGCAGCAGGGCGTTGGCCCGGCTGAACGGCCGGGACCCGAAGAAGCCGCGCGAGGCCGAGAGCGGGCTGGGGTGGGCGCTGGCGATCACGGCTGCGGACCCCAGCAGCGGCCGCACGGACTCGGCATCCTTCCCCCACAGGATCGCCACCAGGGGGGCATGGCCCGCGCCGGATACGGACGAGCGGCCGGCGACTGCCCGGATGGCCGCCGCCGTCACAGCCTCCCAGCCCTTGTTCCGGTGCGAGCCCGCCGCGCCGGCACGGACGCTGAGCACCCTGTTGAGCAGCAGTACGCCTTGGTCCGCCCAGTGGCTGAGGTCCCCGTGGACGCGCGGGGGGAAGCCGAGATCGGCCTGAAGTTCCTTGTAGATGTTTGCCAGGCTGCGGGGGATCGGCCGGGTGGCGCCGTCCACGGCGAAGGACAACCCCACGGCGTGCCCCGGCGTCGGATACGGGTCCTGGCCCACCACCAGCACGCGGACGCCGGCCAGGGGCTGCCGGAAAGCCCGCAGCAGGTTTGCCGGCGATGGCAGAACGCCATGCCCGGCGGCCACTTCGCCCGCGACAAAGGCGAGGGCTTCGCGCAACTGCGCCTCCACCGGCGCCAGCGGTCCCGCCCAGTCCGGAGCAACCAGCGCGTCCAGCGGCCTGCGTGCCAGGTCCGCGAAGCTAAGGGTGTCCGCGGCTGCGGGCTCCAGCTCGAACAGCCCGTCGGGTTCACTGGCGGGGTCAAACTCGGCATCAAACACAGCACCCATTCTTCCCCAGCTAAGGCCCGTTTCTGCGCCCGCCCGAATGACAACCCTGTCATTCGGCCGTAGCATTGGGACTGACTTTTTAACGGATACCAGCCAGGTTTTTCGGAATCAACCAGGAGTGTGTCGTGGCCGAAACAGCGCAAGAGCACGTGCTCGCGGGGGATTCTGCCGGATTCCCAACCGCCGGCGCGGGCCCGGACGGGGTGTCCGCGGAGTCTGCGCTGAGCGCCCGCGACCAGCAGATGCTGGCCTTGGAGCGGCAATGGTGGAAGTACGCCGGGGCCAAGGAACAGGCCATCCGTGAGCTGTTCGATCTGTCCGCCACGCACTACTACCAGATCCTCAATGCCCTCATCGATACCGAGGATGCGCTGGCCCAGGATCCCATGCTGGTCAAGAGATTGCGTAGACTACGTACATCACGCCAACGTGCCCGCACTGCCCGTCGTCTGGGAACAGATTCGTAAAGTCGCGTCACGAGCAGCCGGATGCGCACGTCCTGTTGCGTCCGTTCCGGCCTCGGGCACCCCGTATGAAATCAGCAAGGACGTCGTTTTACCATGACCAAATACGCTCGGGATGAATTTGATCGGGTCCCGGAGACCTCTACCCGGCAGGGAGTCCACCGGGCCGTCGCGGCATCGCGGCGGCGGAGTCTGGCGCCGATCCTGGCGGCCGGCTGCGTAGCCCTGGCCATCGGCCTGGTGGCCTTCCTGATCCTGCCGAAGCTCGGCTTCTCCGCAGGCCAGGCCGCGGCAGTGACCGCCGGTGGCAGCGCGTCCGCATCTGCCAGCAGCAGCCCGTTCGCCACGAGCACCGTGAGCCCCAGTCCCACGCCGACGAGTCCGGAGCCGGCCGGCACGGACGCCGCCGCGCCGGCGGCTTCGCCGTCAGCTACGCCGGGCGCCACAGCCGCCGCTGTCGACAAGACGCAGCCGGTGACGATCTACAACGCGACCACCACCGCCGGCCTCGCCACCCGCGTCGGCGGCACCGTCACCTCCGACGGCTGGGTCCTGGGCGAGACCGGCAACTGGGGCGGTGTCCCGCAACAGACGTCGGTGATCTTCTACAGCGGCGTCGAGCAGAAGGGCAATGCGGAGGCACTCGGAGCCCTCCTCGGCGTCGACACCCTCGTGGACTCTGCCGAGTTCAACATGCCCCTTGTCGTCGTGCTCGGCCCCGGCTACCAGTAGCCAATCCGGTTACGCCTCAATAACTATTAGGCGGGGGCCCTGCCCGCCGCCGGCGTTCCTGGGGGACGCTGTGGGTACAGTATCTGCGGATTTCTTTTCGCAGTCCGCGGCGCACATCGAGGTGGGCCGCACGCAAGCTAGCTGAAAGTGTGGACACCATGGCACTGGGAACCGTCAAATGGTTCAACGCCGAAAAGGGCTACGGCTTCATCGCCGTGGACGGTTCCGAGAACGACGTCTTCGTGCACTGGTCCGCGATCGTCGGGGAAGGCTACCGCGCCCTGGACGAGGGCCAGCGGGTGGAACTGGAAGTCGGCGAGGGCGAAAAGGGCCCGCAGGCCGAAAGCGTCCGGCCCGCCTAGTGGTACTGGCTGCCGTCACGAACGCCCCAAGGAACGCGGCCGGGCGCCGCGGAGGACATTTGCCGCTGGGCCGCGCCCTGGCGGCGGGCACCGTAGCGGCCCTGGCCCTGACGGGCTGCCTGGGCCCCGCGGGCAGTGCCCGCGTGGCCAGCGCCGACGCCAGCGGTGACGGCACCCTGCGCATCGGCCTGATCCTGGACAACACGGGCAAGCAGAACTTCCTCAACGCCTCCGAGCTCGCGGCGGCCAAACTTGCCGTCAAGGAGATCAACGCTGCCGGCGGGCACAAAGGCAAACCGGTGGAGCTGCTGCCGGAAACCATCAGCACGGACACCGCCGCCCAGGCGAAAGCGCTGGTTGCCGCCAAGGCCGACGTCGTGATCGGCCCGACCGATTCCAGCCGTGCCCCGGCCGCCATCGACGTGCTCGCCAACGCCAAGGTAGCCGTGATCTCCCCGGCCAACACCGCCGCCGCGCTCAGCAACTACAAGAGCGGCGGCTACTATTTCCGCACCTCGGCCGCCGACATCGCCCAGGCATCCGTCCTCGCCAAACTGGTCAAAGACGGCGGCGCCAGGACCCTGGCCGTCCTGCATGAGGAAGGCGACTACGGCAAAGACGTCGCCGCCGCCGTCGGCGGCGCGGCGAAACAGTCCGGACTGGAGGTCGTGGCGGACTCGGAGTTCACCCCCGGCCAGGCGCAGCAGGCTGTCGCCGCCGCTAAGGCCGCCAACCCCGACGCCGTCATCCTGGTCTCGCGCGACGGCGCACAGGGCGCCATCGCCGAGCTGAACAACGCCGGCCTCGCCGGCAAGAAGCTGGTCCTCAGTGACGGAGCAGTCAGCAAGTACGGCTCTGGCCTGGGCGCCCGGGCGCTCGAGGGTGCACGCGGGATCCTGCCCGGCGTGTTTCCCTCCGCAGCCTTCCAGGCGGACCTCGTGGCCGTTGATCCCGGGCTGAAGGACATGGTGTTCGCCGCCGAGACGTACGACGCCGTCGTCCTGGCCGCCGTCGCCGCCGCCGCCGCAGAGGACGACGCCGGCACCTCCATCGCGGCGTCCCTCGTCGCGGTCTCCGGCGGAACCCCGGCAGCAGGCGGAACCGGGGCCGCCGGCAGCCAGCCGCCCAGCGAGTCATGCACGAGCTACAAGGACTGCGTCGGCGTCCTCCGGGCAGGCCAGCGGCCGGACTACGACGGCCAGTCCGGACGGATCAACTTTGATGCCCACGGCGACATCACCGAAGCGAACTACATGGTTTCGACCTACGGCGAGGACAACCTGCCCACGGTGGACGGCAAAGAAGCCGCGAGCAGCAGCGGCGGCTGATCGCTCGTAGCGTATTGTGCCCGCGTGGCGGCCGGTTCCGGCCGGCCACTGCTTGCACTCTCCCCGGGGGAGTGCTAATTATTGATTTAGCACTCCAGCGCACTGACTGCTAACACGACGCCCGGTCCGCCCGGCCGCGAAGTGGGGCAGTCGGTCCAGGAGCTAAAGAAACACCTTGCTGGGGTGAGATCCCGGACCCGGCGGCATACAGAGGCCGCGGGGTTGGGATCGTCCGTCGCGGGCACCACAGCGAAGGTTCATTCTTAACGACTGTCCCGAAAGGACTACTGCCGTTATGGCCAAGATCATTGCATTTGATGAAGAGGCACGCCGCGGTCTTGAGCGGGGCCTGAACATCCTCGCCGACGCCGTCAAGGTCACCCTCGGCCCGCGGGGACGCAACGTCGTCCTCGAAAAGAAGTGGGGCGCCCCCACGATCACCAACGATGGTGTTTCCATCGCCAAGGAGATCGAGCTGGACGATCCCTACGAAAAGATCGGCGCCGAGCTGGTCAAGGAAGTTGCCAAGAAGACGGATGACGTCGCAGGCGACGGCACCACCACGGCAACCGTGCTGGCACAGGCCCTGGTCAAGGAAGGCCTGCGCAACGTCGCGGCCGGCGCTGACCCGCTGTCCCTCAAGCGCGGCATCGAGAAGGCTGTTGACGCGGTCACCGTCGAGCTCCTGGCCTCCGCCAAGGAAATCGAGACCAAGGAAGAGATCGCCGCCACCGCGTCCATCTCCGCCGGCGACAACGAGATCGGCGCCCTGATCGCCGAAGCCCTCGACAAGGTCGGCAAGGAAGGCGTCATCACCGTCGAGGAGTCGAACACGTTCGGCCTCGAGCTGGAGCTGACCGAAGGCATGCGCTTCGACAAGGGCTACATCTCCGCCTACTTCGTCACCGACGCTGAGCGCCAGGAAACGGTCCTTGAGGATCCGTACATCCTGATCGTCAACTCCAAGATCTCCAACGTCAAGGAACTGGTTGCTGTCCTGGAAAAGGTCATGCAGTCCAACAAGCCGCTGCTGATCATTGCCGAAGACATCGAGGGCGAGGCCCTGGCCACTCTGATCGTCAACAAGATCCGCGGCACCTTCAAGTCCGTCGCCGTCAAGGCTCCGGGCTTCGGCGACCGCCGCAAGGCGCAGCTGGCCGACATCGCCATCCTCACCGGTGGCCAGGTCATCTCCGAGGAAGTCGGCCTCAAGCTTGAGACCGCCGGACTCGAACTCCTTGGCAAGGCCCGCAAGGTTGTTGTCACCAAGGACGAGACCACGATCGTCGAGGGTGCAGGCGACGCCGACCAGATCGCCGGCCGCGTGTCCCAGATCCGCGCCGAGATCGAGAACTCCGATTCCGACTACGACCGCGAGAAGCTGCAGGAGCGCTTGGCCAAGCTGGCCGGCGGCGTTGCAGTCATCAAGGCCGGCGCCGCAACCGAGGTCGAGCTCAAGGAACGCAAGCACCGCATTGAGGACGCCGTCCGCAACGCCAAGGCTGCTGTCGAAGAGGGCATCGTCGCCGGCGGTGGCGTTGCCCTGATCCAGGCCGGTGCCAAGGCATTCGCGAACCTGCAGCTCTCCGGTGACGAAGCAACGGGCGCGAACATCGTCCGCGTTGCCATCGACGCCCCGCTGAAGCAGATCGCCTTCAACGCCGGCCTCGAGCCCGGCGTCGTCGTGGACAAGGTCCGCGGCCTGCCCGCAGGCCACGGCCTCAACGCCGCCACCGGCGAGTACGTCGACCTGCTGGCCGCCGGCATCAACGACCCGGTCAAGGTAACCCGCTCTGCCCTGCAGAACGCGGCTTCCATCGCCGGCCTGTTCCTCACCACCGAGGCCGTTGTAGCCGACAAGCCCGAGAAGGGTGGCGCCCCGATGGGCGGCGGCGACGACATGGGCGGCATGGGCGGCATGGGCGGTTTCTAACCACCCGCGCCAGCCATCATCGGCTGTTCGACGACGGCGGTCCCACCTTCGGGTGGGGCCGCCGTCGCCGGTTAAGCGCGGCCCCTGTCCAAGGGGGCGTCGGTGGGCGTCGGCGGGTTCTGGCAGGATGGGTCAGTGACGATTACAGCAGCGGCCGACGGTTCGGCCTTAGGAAATCCTGGCCCGGCCGGCTGGGCCTGGTACGTGAATGACGACTGCTGGCGGGCCGGGGGGTGGCCCCACGGCACGAACAACCAGGGCGAACTGATGGCGGTGCTGGACCTGTTCCGGGCAACGGCGCACATGCCCGGGGAAGACCTGCTGATCCTCTGCGACAGCCAGTACGTCATCAACGCCGTGACCAAGTGGATGCCCGGCTGGAAACGCAAGGGCTGGCGCAAAGCCGACGGCAAGCCGGTGCTGAACGTGGACCTCCTCAAGGACATCGACCAGGCGCTCGTGGGCCGCAAGTACACCTTCGAGTGGGTGCGGGGCCACGCGGGGCACGAGCTCAACGAGGCGGCGGACGTCCGCGCCCGGGCTGCGGCCACGGCGTACCAGCAGGGCGTGGCCGTCCGGCAGGGTCCCGGGTTCGGCACCCCGGAGGGCGAACCGCCAGCGGGCGAACCGCCAGCGGGCAAAACACAGCAGGACATGACACAGCAGGGCATGACACAGCAGGACAAGATGCAGCCCGCCGCCCAGTCCGCCGCCCCACCCGCAGCCGCCCCTGCGGCCGCGACCCGGCCGCAGGCAGCCCCGGCGCCAGCCGGCCAGCAGGAACTCTTTGGCGCGCCGGGGACCTACGACGAACCGGACCTCTTCAGCGAACTCGAAGAAGAACCTGCCGTAGACCGGGCGGGGGCCAGCGCCGAAGCCGTCGTCGAGTCCCTCGAACGCGAACTGCTCCGCCCCGAAACCCGGGCGGATCTTGGCCGTACGGGCGTGCTGCTCCATCCGGACTTCACCGAAATCGGCAGCTCCGGCCGGATCTGGACCCGCGACGCCATGATGATGTCACTCGAGGACAACCCGGGCGGAGCCGTGGAGCTGGAACTGTTGGGCGCGGACCGGCTGGGTGAGAAGACCATCCTGCTGACCTACCGCAGCCACACCCGTGAGGGATCAGCCCTGCGCAGCTCCCTGTGGGTCCTTGAAGGCGCCCAATGGCGCTTGCGCTTCCACCAGGGCACACCCGAGGCCTGAGGGCGCGTGCGGCTCACGTGAAGCGCTGCGCATTGCCCAGTTCCGCCTGCGCATAGGTGGCGGCAGCGGAGTTCAGCGCGAGGTTGATGGACGCCAGGGACGCCTCGACCCTGCCCTGGGTCAGCGTCCACTCGGCCACGAGGGTTTGGAAATTAGTCGCCGCGGAGCCCCGCCAGCTGCCCTGGAGCTCGTCCAGCCCCCGTTTCATGGCGTGGACGTCCGCGCTGATCCTCTCCACCGTGGCCTGCACGTTGGCGGACTTTAGCTGGAGGAGTTCGGTATCGACGGAGATGATGCTCATGGAAATGCCTCTCGAATGCTCGGGAGGCGGCCGCGGCCCGGCGGAGCACGGTGAACGTCAGCGGGTCTGCGGTGAGGTATTGCGGTGACATTTTCGGTGAGAGCTTGCGGGGAGCGGCTGCCTCATCCGGATCTTCCGGACACCTCGAGCGTAGGCGGGCGGCGTGCCGGCCGGACACCGCCGTCGGCCCCTATGTGGATAAGTCCGCTGTGGACCGTTCCGTGGCCTCTTCGTCCAGGAGCGGGATGCTGACCACCAGCGTGGCACCGCCGCCGTCGGTCTTCCCGACCCGCACGGACCCGGAATGCGAGCCGACGATGGCGGCCACGATCGCCAGGCCAAGTCCGCTGCCGCCGGTCTCTCTGGTCCGGGAGGTGTCGGCCCGGTAGAAGCGCTCGAAAATACGGGCCGCCTCCTCATCCGGAACCCCCGGTCCGTGGTCCCGGACCTCGATCACGGACTGCCGTGTTCCGTCCGGTGCGGTCCGGACCCCGACGCCAATTTCGACTGGGGTGCCCTCCGGCGTGTAGCGCAGGGCATTGCCGACCAGGTTGCTGACCACTTGGCGCAGTTTGGCTTCGTCGCCCAGCACCGGGGCGGCGGCCGGGGCCGCGCCGTCAATCCCGGTGAGGGTGATGGTGCGGCTGCGGTCGCTCGCCTGGGTGTCCACCACGGCGTCGTTGGCCAGCAGTAGCAGGTCTGCGGGCTTCTGCTGCAACGGCCGCTGTTCGTCGATCCTGGCCAGCAGCAGCAGGTCTTCGACCATGGCTCCCATGCGTTTGGCTTCGCTTTCGATCCGCCCCATCGCCGTGGCCACGTCTTCCGGGGTGGACAACGCCCCGTGCCGGTACAGCTCGGAGAACCCGCGGATGGTCACCAGCGGGGTTCTCAGTTCGTGCGAGGCGTCGGCGGCGAAGCGCCGCATCCGCGCCTCGGACGCCATCCTGGCGGCGAAGGCCGTCTCAATGTGCGCGAGCATGGCATTGAGCGAGCTCCCAAGCCGGCCCACCTCAGTGCCCGGGTTCTCCACCTCCACACGCTGGGACAAGTCTCCCGCGGCGATCGCGGCGGCCGTCTTCTCCACCCGGGCCAGCGGCCGGAAGGACCGCGAAACAGTCCAGGTGGCAATGAAGAACGCCAGCACGAGCGTCAGCAGGCCCACACCCACCACCACCAGGGCAGCGTGTTCCATCACCGAATCCACGGGGTCCAGCGGCAGCCCGATCACGACGACGGCGCCGCGGTTGTTGTTGTCCACCACGCTGACGGCCACGACCCGCCAGCTGCCGCCCTCGGATCCGCGGACCTGGAAGGGCATCTGCTGGCGTTCCCGGGCCTCGACCGAGGAAAAGGTGCTGAGCGCGGGGTGGGATTCCTTGTCGCCGCCGAAGGTGTAGGGCGGAAGGCCGGGGCTGAAGAGCATCAGCGAGTAGTCGGTGGGAACGGTGGAGTTGGTCTCCTGCAACTGGCTGAAGGACTGCTGCTGCCGCGCGGATTCGACGGCGGCCCGGAGCTTGTCATCCACCTGGCCCTGCAGGAAGCTGTGCAGCAGCGTCAGCGTGCCCGCCCCGGTAGCCGTGAGGGCCACCAGCATGAGCGCCATCATGATGGCCACGAGCTGCGAGCGCAGCGACGCCGATTTCCAGCGGTTCAGCAAGATCAGCGCTTCTCGGCAGTCCGCAGAACGTAGCCGACGCCGCGCTTGGTCTGGATCAGTGCCGGGGCATCGGGATCGATATCCACTTTGCGGCGCAGGTAGGAGATATAGGACTCCACGATCGAGGCGTCGCCGTTGAAGTCGTACTCCCATACATGGTCGAGGATCTGGGCCTTGGACAGGACCCGGTTCGGATTGAGCATGAGGTAGCGCAGGAGCTTGAATTCCGTGGGCGAGAGCTCGATCACGGTCCCGCCGCGGCGGACCTCGTGGGCGTCGTCGTCGAGCTGTAGGTCATCGACCCGGATCACGGCGTCGTCGTCGACCTGGGGTTGCGTGCGCCGGAGTACGGCGCGGATGCGGGCCACCACCTCGTCGAGGCTGAACGGTTTGGTGACGTAATCGTCCCCGCCCACGGTCAAACCGGTGACTTTGTCCTCGGTGTCGTCCTTGGCCGTGAGGAACAGGACGGGGAAGTGCTTGCCGGCGGCGCGCAGGCGGCGGGTAACGGTGAAGCCGTCCATGTCCGGCAGCATGACGTCCAGCACCGCCAGATCGGGGGAGTGCAACTCAGCAGCAGCCAGTGCCTCGCGTCCGCTGCCGGCCGAGACGACTTCAAAACCAGCGAAGCGCAGGGACGTGGAGAGCAGCTCGCGGATGTTCGGTTCGTCATCGACGACGAGGAGCTTGGCTTCGGGACCGTTCTTCTTCATGTTCCCATGATGCTCCCAGACTCTGGGAGTTTTCTGAATGGAGGTTGTGTGTTGCATGGCCGCATCCCCGGCACCCGCCTAGCCCGCGGTGCCGACGTCCTTGGCGTCCATGATCCGGTAGGCGTACCCCTGCTCGGCGAGGAACCGCTGCCGCTTCGCGGCGAAATCCTGGTCCAGGGTGTCCCTGGCCACGAGCGAATAGAACCGGGCGGAGCGGCCGTCCTTCTTCGGGCGCAGCAGCCGGCCCAGGCGCTGGGCCTCCTCCTGGCGGGACCCGAATGAACCGGAGACCTGGATCGCGACCGACGCCTCGGGCAGGTCGATGGAGAAATTGGCGACCTTGGACACCACCAGGGTCTGCACCTCGCCGGCGCGGAACGCGTCGAACAGCCGCTGGCGCTCCTTCACCGACGTGTCGCCCTTGATCACGGGCGCGCCCAGGCGCTCGCCGATCTCGTCGAGCTGGTCGATGTACTGCCCGATCACCAGGAGCTGTTCCCCGGCGTGTTCGGCGACGAGTTCTTCGACCACCCGGGTCTTCGTCTCGGAGGTGGCACACAGCCGGTATTTGTCGGCGTCCTCGGCCATGGCATAGGCCACCCGTTCGTCGCGGGGCAGGTCCACCCGGACTTCCACGCAATCGGCCGGGGCGATGTAGCCCTGGGCCTCGATGTCCTTCCACGGCGCGTCGTAGCGTTTCGGCCCGATCAGGCTAAAGACCTCGCCCTCCCGGCCGTCCTCCCGCACCAACGTGGCGGTCAGCCCGAGCCGCCGGCGGGCCTGCAGGTCCGCCGTCATCCGGAAGATCGGCGCGGGCAGCAGGTGGACCTCGTCGTAGATGATCAGGCCCCAGTCGTTGCCGTCCACGAGCTCCAGGTGCGGGTACAGCCCGCCGCGCTTCGTGGTCAGGACCTGGTAGGTGGCGATCGTGACCGGCCGGACTTCCTTGACGGAGCCGGAGTACTCGCCGATCTCCTCCTCGGTCAGCGACGTGCGTTTGAGGAGCTCGTCCTTCCACTGCCGCGCGGCGACGGTGTTGGTCACCAGGATCAGTGTGGTGGTGGAGCTGGTGGCCATGGCGGCCGCGCCGACCAGCGTCTTGCCGGCGCCGCAGGGAAGGACGACGACGCCGCTGCCGCCGGCCCAGAAGTTCTCCGCGGCCAGTTGCTGGTAGGGCCGCAGCTTCCAGCCCGATTCGTTGAGCATGATGGGGTGCGGGGTGCCGTCCACGTAGCCGGCCAGGTCCTCGGCCGGCCAGCCAAGCTTGAGCAGCAGCTGCTTGAGCTGGCCGCGCTGGGAGGAATGCACCACCACCGTCTCGCCGTCGATCCGTGGCCCGAGCAGCGGGGCGATCTTCTTGGCGCGGCTGATTTCCTCGAGCACCGGGTAGTCGGAGGTGCGCATGACCAGGCCGTGCTGCGGGTCCTTCTCCAGCCGGAGCCGGCCGTACCGGGACATGGTCTCTTCGACGTCGATCAGCAGGGAATGGGGCACGGGGAAACGGGAGTACGTGAGCAGGGTGTCCAGCACTTTTTCGGCGTCCAGCCCGGCCGCCCGGGCGTTCCAGAGCCCCAGCGGCGTCAGCCGGTAGCTGTGCACATGCTCCGGGGCCCGTTCCAGCTCGGCGAACGCCGCGATGGCGTGCCGGGCCTCCGTTGCGAGTTCGTGGTCGACCTCCAGCAGGATGGTCTTGTCACTCTGGACGATCAGGGGCCCGTCATTCACTGGAACAATTCCTCTGTAGCTTCTACGTCGATAATGCGGTGGATGGACAGGACCCGCTCGATTTCCTTGTCCGGATCGAACACCCGCACCCGCCCGCCATTCACAGCTACCGGAACAACCGTCTCGCGGGTGGCATTCCCCATGCTGTCCACGACGTTCATGATGACCCGCTGCCTGAGGCGGATCGCCTTCAGCAGGGTCTCGAGGCCCAACTGGGTCGCTTCCTCGCTGCCCGGTGCCGCGGGCGGGTGGGCGCCGGAGCCCGGCGCCCGGGACCCGTTGGTGCGCAGCACGGCGAGCTGGGCCTCGATGTCGGCCTCCGGCGGAGCGGTCCGCGGGGCGGTGTAGACCGGCCGGCCGCTGCCGGGCGCAGGGGTGCTGCGGCGCAGCCGGACGATGGCGGAGGCAGCTTCCTCCAGGACCGGGGCGAGCCCCAGACCCCGGAGGGCCTGGGCGGTTTCCCGGGGCGCGGCGTGGGAGACGACCACGGTGGGCGCGATGCGCACCAGCCCGAGGCCAGCCGCGGCCGGGGCGTTGAGCAGTTCCAGCAGGGCAGCCTCGTCCTCGCTTTGGATAAAGCTGGCCGCGGCCCCCACCCGGAGCCGGGAATGGCGCGCGGCGGTGTCTTCGATGAGGTACTGGAGGGGCTGCGGGATGGCGGTGGCCGAATGCTGGCGCAGGAAGTCCAGCATCGCCGCGGCGTCCTGGCCGGTGTCGAGGGCCCGGCGCACGGAGGTGACGGAGAACCGGTAGATGGTGGCCGGTCCCTGCCCTTCGGCCGTGGCCATGGTCAGGAGCCGTTCGCTCAGTTCGGGGTCGAGGTAGCCCGGCGCCACCGCCGTCAGGTCCGCCTGCAGCAACACGTGCTGCAGGGCCGCCGGCAGGTGTTCGCCCAGGATCCCCAGGGCGTCGTCCGGCTGCTCGGCGGCGATCGCGGCGCCCAGCTGGCTCAGCGCCCCGGAGCCGATCAGGCCAAGCATCTCGGCCTCCGCGAGGATGCCGCGGATCAGCGAGCTGAAGCGCCTGGCCATCCGGGGCTGCGTCCACTCGGCACGCTCCAGCACGGCGGCGGCATCGAGGACGGGGGCCTGCCCGTCGGGCGCCACGGCCTCAAGGGTGAGTTCGTGCAGGATTTCCAGGACCCTTTTCCGGACCACCGGGGCGTCCGGCCGCTGCGCCTCGGCGGAGAGCGCATTGATGGTGGTCCCGGCCGGGCCCCGGTGCCCGGCCGGGCCCGGGGCGGCAGCATTCACCGGCTGGCCCACGAGGGACGGTGCGCGCTCGCTGGCCAGCCAGGCGTTGACCAGCCACAGCCACTGCTCCTGCCGCGGCAGCGACAGCCACTCCAGCTGCGGCGGCTGCACCCACGCAGAACTGTCGACGTCCAGCCGCAGCAGACCGGCCATTCCGCAGAGCTCCGCGAGGACGCCGGCCTCGTGCACGTCCATCCGCAGGGAATCCGCCAGCCGCTTCATCTCCCGGACCCCGACGCCCCCGCTTCGCAGCGTCGCCAGCGGCTGTTCGCGCACGGTGTAGAGCACTTCGCCGACGAGCCGCAGCGTCTCGGCGATGGCGCCCAGCGCGGCGTTTCGGCGCAGCCCCGCGCTCGTGTTGCCCAGCCGGGGGACGGGCGGCGTGAGCGAAAAGTTCTCGATGACAAACCCGCCGCGCAGCGACACTCCGACGCTGTGCGGCAGTTCGACGTGCGCGGCGTCCAGCGGTACCAGCAGCCCGCGCGCCAGCAGCCAGTCCACGGGGCCGACGTCGGCGCCTTCGTGGAGCACGGACGCCCGGCGCTGCGCCTGCGGGACGGCGCCCATGGCCCAGTTCCCGAACCGGGCCAGAAGGGCGGCGGTCCGGTCCGGTGCGGTGGCCAGGATTTGCTGGAGCGATTCGGGTGTTGCCGTCCAGTGCTGCAGGGACAGGGCGGCTTCCATCGGCGTCGGGGCGGGGGAGATGGACGCCCCGGCGCGGTGAAGTTCCCCCACCAGCTGCACCACGCGCTGTGCAAAAGCAGGCTGGAGCCGCACCAGCTCGGTGTAGCTGCGCCCCAGCCCGGCAGGGTAGATGCCAATCACGTCCTTGAGGCTGCCGACCGGAAGGTAGTGGCGCTGTTTGGCGGCGGCGGGGGTCGCGCCGTGCGGCGGATCTGCGCGGTGGACGAGGGCCAGTTCCTGCAGGGAATGGAGGAGCCGGTCGACGGCGGCAACCGAGGAGCCGTTGATCAGTTTCTTCAGCATCGCCGCCGACGCGCTGTGCCCGGTATCGGCGTTGGTGCACAGGTGCAGGGTTTCCAGGACCTGCATCTGCGGGCGGTTGAGCCGTTCGAGTGCCCGCTGGACGCTGACGCGTCCGCTGGCGCGGGCGGCGAGGGCGGCGAAGTCCGGGACGCCGGGAGAAATCAGGTCCGGCCGCGCGGAGAACAGGGCCCGCAACGATTCGTCGCTTCGTGCCTGAAGTTCCTTGCTGAGCGCGCGGATGAGGGACATCGCTCCAACGTTACCTTTCGCCGGGCCCGCGCGGGCGGCGCCGGGCTGCCACCGCGTCGACAACGAGGGCCAGCATGAGCAGGAATGCCACCGGGAGGCCGTAGAGGGCCGTCGAGGTAATCCAGGCGGGCGCCACGGCATTGTTGAAGGCCATCGCCATGACAGCGCCGACGGCAACGAGGGACAGTACAGCAAGGGTGGCCGCTACGATCATCAAAGGCCGCCGGTAACGCGTCAGTGTCATGGGGGCAACGCTAACAGTCCGGCATCGCCCGCGCCTCAAGCCGTTAAAGTGAACCAGGCAGGATAACCTTGGAGATACAGACCAACACGGTCCGGGCAGTCATACCCTGAACCCGCGTATCCATGCGGATGCGGTGACCGCCGGCCGTGTCCCCGCAGAACGAAGAAGGTTGATTACGTGCCTACCGGCAAGGTCAAGTGGTATGACAAGGAAAAAGGCTTCGGATTCCTCGCGGGCGAGGACGGCCAGGAAGTCTTCCTGCCCAAGTCCGCGCTGCCCGAAGGCATCACGGAGCTCAAGGCCGGCACGCGTGTTGAATTTGGTGTAGCCGACGGACGCAAGGGTGCCCAGGCCCTGGGCCTGCGCGTGCTGGACAAGACGCCGTCCATCGCCAAGGCAAAGCGGCCCAGCGCCAGGGACCTTGCCCCGCTGGTCCAGGACCTCGTCAGCGTGCTGGATAACCTGTCCGGGACCCTGTCCGCGGGCAAGTACCCGGAAGGCAACAAGGGCAAGGCGATCGCAGCGGCCCTCCGTAAGGTTGCCGACGAGCTGGACGTATAAGGCTTTTGATGACTCAGGAACCTGATCAGTTGCCGGCGCCGGATGCCGGAACCGCAGCGCCCGCCGGGGCCAAAGCAACCGGCTCCAAGCAGGGAATCCGCCCGCGCGCCGGCGTGCCCGTCTGGCGCACCGGTAAGCCTGACGCCTTCCTGGCCGCCGCCGTCGACGTCGCCCGCACCGCGGTGGAGGGCATTGCCCCCGCCGAGCAGATCGGCGAGCACATCGGTGCCCGGAGCGAGGGCGACCGCCTGGTGACCCACCTGTTCGAATCCAGGCTCCCCGGATACCTGGGCTGGCAGTGGTACGCCGTGCTGACACGCAACTCGCGCTCCAAGGTGGTCACGGTGGACGAACTTGGGCTCCTGCCCTCCGAGGACTCCATCCTGGCACCGGCCTGGGTTCCGTGGGCCGAACGGGTCCGCCCGGAAGACGCGCAGGCTGACGAGGCTGCCGAGGCTGCCGAGGCTGCCGAGGCGCCGTCCGGTTCCGAAGCGCCGTCCGGTTCCGAAGCGCCGTCACAGGCGTCCGACGCCGACCAGCAGGATGACGCCGACGACGCTGACACCGACGACGACGAGCGCGAACGCTCAACGGGCGAGGCCGACTAGCGGTTGGAAGCGTCCGGGAGCGTGTCTGGGGAGGGCTGGGGCTGATGTCCACGTTCAAATCCCTGCACATCCTGAACTACCGGATCTGGTTCGTCGGCGCCCTCATTTCCAACGTTGGCACCTGGATGCAGCGCACAGCCCAGGACTGGCTGGTGTTCGCCCACCTGACGGCGCACGATGCCGGGGCGGTGGGAATCACGATGGCCCTGCAGCTGGGCCCGCAACTCTTCCTGGCACCCGTGGCCGGACTGGTCGCCGACCGGTTCAACCGCAAGCGGCTCCTAGTGCTGACGCAGTCCGCCATGGCGCTACTGAGCGCGGGGCTGGGCATCCTGGTGGTCACGGGCGCGGCGCAGCTCTGGCACGTCTACGCCTTTGCCCTGATGCTCGGGGTGGTCTCCGCCCTGGACGCCCCCGTCCGGCAGACCTTCGTCTCGGAACTCGTCCAGGACGACTACCTGCCCAACGCCGTGGCCCTAAACAGCGCGTCTTTCAATGTTGCCCGGATGATCGGTCCGGCCGTCGCCGGCGTGCTCACGGCCGTCGTCGGGCCCGGCTGGGTCTTCCTCATTAATACGCTCACCTTTGTGCCCCTGTTGCTGAGCCTGGCGAAAATCCCGTCGTCGTCGCTGCGCCGGCTGCCGCGGGCACCGGCGGGCAAGGGCAGGATCCGGGAGGGGCTGCGCTATGTGAGGTACCGTCCGGATTTGGTCGTGGTGCTGGTGGCGATCTTCATCGTGGGAACCCTGGGGCTGAATTTCGCCCTGTTCATCGCGGCCATGGTGGGGACCGAATTCGGCCTGGACGCGGGGGCCTTCGGCCTGATGAATTCGATCATGGCCATCGGATCCGTCGCCGGGGCCCTGCTGTCCGCCGGGCGCGGCAAGCCACGGCTGCGGGTCATCTTCGGGGCGGCCGCCGCCTTCGGAGTAACCTCGGGCATCGCAGCGATGGCCCCGAACTACTTCTGGTACGGCGTCGCACTTGTGCCCGTGGGGCTGTTCGCGATCACCATGATGACGAGCGCCAACGGGTACGTCCAGACCACCACAGAGCCCGTAATGCGGGGCCGGGTGATGGCCCTCTACATGGCGATCTTCATGGGCGGAACCCCCCTTGGTGCGCCGCTCGTCGGCTGGGTGGCAAACACCGCCGGCCCCCGCTGGTCCATGGCGGTCGCGGCGGGCGCCGGCCTGCTGGCGGCCCTGATCGGGCTGGTGTGGATCATCCGCGCGAAGCACCTGCGGCTCCACTTCAACCGCCGCGCCCACGGGATGCGGTACTTCCGCGTCGAAAGCCGGACCGGGGCGGCCGGTGCCGGCAGGGACGCGCTGCCGGAGGCACAGCAGGGCGGACGGACCTGAAACGACGATGGCGCCGTCACGGCTTAGGTTCTCAGGGCCGTGACGACGCCGGACGCGGGGCTACTTCTTCAGTTCCGCCACGACGAAATCGATGCACTCGAGCAGTGCCGAGACATCGTCGGGCTCGATCGCCACGAAGGTGGCGATGCGCAGCTGGTTGCGGCCCAGCTTGCGGTACGGCTCGGTGTCGACGACGCCGTTGGCGCGGAGCACCTTGGCGATGGCCGCGGCGTCGATCGAGTCATCGAAGTCGATCGTGGCGATCACGTTCGAGCGGTCCTCGGCCTTGGCCACGAACGGCGTGGCGTATTCGGACGCTTCGGCCCAGCGGTAGATGCGGCCGGCAGAATCCGCGGTCCGGCCGGCGGCGAAGTCCAGGCCGCCGTTGGCGTTGAGCCACTGCACCTGGGCGTCCAGGGTCACCAGCGTGGCCAGTGCGGGGGTGTTGTAGGTCTGGTTCAGCCGGGAATTGTCGATCGCCGTCTGGAGGTCAAGGAAGTCGGGAATCCAGCGGTTGCCGGCCTTGATCCGTGCCGCCCGTTCCAGCGCGGCCGGGGAGAACAGGCCCAGCCACAGGCCGCCGTCGGACGCGAAGTTCTTCTGCGGCGCGAAGTAGTACACGTCCGACTCCGCCACGTCCACGTCCAGCCCGCCCGCGGCCGAGGTCGCGTCCACGAGCACCAGCGACCCCTCGTCGGCGCCGGCCACCCGCTGGACGGGGGCGGCTACGCCGGTTGAGGTCTCGTTCTGCGGCCACGCATAGACGTCGACGCCGGCCTCCGCCCGGGCGGTGGGGCGGGTGCCGGGTTCGGCCTTGATGATGGAGGACTCGGCAAGGAACGGCGCCTTGTTGGTGGCGGAGGCGAACTTCGAGCCGAACTCGCCGAAGGACAGGTGCTGCGCTTTGTTCTCCACGAGCCCGAAGCCGGCAATGTCCCAGAACGCGGTAGATCCGCCGACGCCCAGCACGACTTCATAGCCTTCCGGTGCCCGGAAGAATTCGCTGAGGCCGCTGCGCACCGAGCCGACCAGGTTCTTCACGGGTGCCTGGCGGTGCGAGGTCCCCAGCAGCTTCGACGATGCCGCGGCCAGGGCGTCCATCTGTTCCGGCCGGACTTTGGACGGGCCGGCGCCGAACCGTCCGTCCTTGGGCAGGAGGTTGGCGGGGATCGTGATGCTGGTGTCGCTCACAGTGGCTCCAATTTTCGGCTGGTTCGTAGCGTGGCTGGGAGGTGGCGGGCAGGGATGGCTACCACGGACACCCCTTTTCATTCTGCCTGTTTCATTCTGCCGGTTTTATTTTGCCTGACAGCTCCCGGCGATACGGAAAAAGGCCTGTCATAGTCCGGTCATTGAGACGCCGGGGACGGCCGGCCGGCTGGGGCTGGGACAATAGCTCCAGATCGACCGAAAGATTATCCGGAGTAATTCAAAATAGGCTAGGCTGGCATGCGAACGTACGGCGGTTCCCGCCTGGGCGCATCCTGCATGCAGCCCGCACGCGGTACGGTGGGAATGACGCTAGGACTGCGCTCGAGGAGCTGAGCTGAATGACGGATCTGATCGACACCACGGAGATGTATCTTCGGACCATTCTGGAACTTGAAGAAGAAAACATCGTTGCCCTCCGCGCCCGCATCGCCGAACGGCTCCGCCACTCCGGCCCCACTGTGTCCCAGACGATCGGCCGGATGGAGCGCGACGGGCTTGTGGTTGTTTCCGGCGACCGGCACCTTGAACTGACGGAAACCGGACGGAAACGTGCAATCGGTGTCATGCGCAAGCACCGTCTGGCCGAACGCCTCCTCGCGGACGTGATCGGGCTCGACTGGGCCTACGTCCACGAGGAAGCGTGCCGCTGGGAACATGTCATGAGCGAACGCGTCGAGCGCAGAATCTTCGAGATGCTCAACCACCCGACGGTCTCGCCCTACGGAAACCCTATTCCGGGGCTTGCGGATCTTGGCGGCGTGCCCAATGGCGCCCCCGTGGACAGGCCTGTGAACCTGCTGGAGGCCATGGCCGGCTACGGGGTAAGTTCCCGGGTTACGGTCAACCGGCTCGCGGAGCCGATCCAGGTCGAGCCGGAGCTTCTGGCCCAGCTCGACGAGGGCGGAATCAGGCCTGGCGCGCTTGTCTCGCTGGAGCGGGTGGGGGAGTACATCTCGGTCCGCGTCCCCGATATCGAAGGTGCCCTGGAACTGCCGCCCGAGGTTGCCGCGCACGTCTTTGTAACAGTCGCCTGACCAGCCACTACGCGCCGGTCATGGGACGACCCATGAGTTGTCCACAATTGCGGTTACGGATTTATTACCGGGCGGCTTAATCGCCTATAGTTAGTGCCCAGTACCGATACCAAAGCGTTACCTGATCCGAAGCCGAGCCCTGCCAGCGGATCAGTCGCAGAACTACCTCCTGGCAGGGGCGGGGGAACCACTTTCGGCTGCTACTTCGGCAGCCTTGGGGTGAAGTCCGTCAGCGGCAAGCAGCTTCCACCGAAGGATCCCCTGGGGATGCATCTGTGCGTGGCTGCTTGCAACGGCGGACCGGGTCTTTGATCTCTCTGACCCGAATCCGACAGCTAACTTCGCAGGCCATCCAGAGAGGAACCGTTCTTGACCACCCAGACCTCGAGGGGCCGTCGCCGCGCGACCGGTCCCGCTCCGGAGCCGCGTCCCGTCGTCGCACACACGGCCGAACGCCCGCGGGACGTGCACCGGGATGAACGCCGTCGCCGTCGCAGTCCGTTCCGCCAGGTCACGGACTTTGCCGCGGCCAGCGGGGTCGGGCAGAAGGCCGGGATCGCCCTGGCCGCAACTGGTCTGGTTCTGACCGTGACGGTCCCCGTCACGAGCCCGGTGATGGCTTCGAATCCGGGCGGGTCCGGCGCACTCTCCGCTGCCGTGCAGCCGGATGTCACCGCTGCTGCCGCCGCCAAAGTCGACTTCAACCGCACGGCCGTCACCACGAAGGGCGATCCGGACGGGAAACTCAAGCAGCTGCTGAGCGCCCAGTCTGTGGGCACCATCACCCGCGCGGCATCGGCCGGCACCCTGGGTGCGCCGCTCGACCAGCTGGTCACGGCCTCGCCCTTCGGCTACCGTGTCAGCCCCATTACCGGGGGCGCGGGGGAGTTCCACCGCGGCCAGGATTTCGCCGCCCAGTGCGGCACGGCGGTCCACGCGGCCGCCAGCGGCACCGTGACCTTCAACGGCTGGCATCCCTTCGGCGGGGGGAACCGCGTGGTCATCGATCACGGCAACGGCCTGGAGACCACGTACAACCACCTGTCCTCGGCCTCGGTCAAGGTCGGCCAGAAGGTTTCCCGCGGTGACGTCGTCGCCATGAGCGGAACCACCGGCGCCTCCACGGGCTGCCACCTCCACTTTGAAGTGATGGTCAACGGCGATGTCGTTGACCCGCTCGGCTGGCTCTAAAAAGCCGATGGGCTGCTCTCAACTTCCTGTGACACGCCGTGATCTGAATGTGACATTGGATCCGGACTGCTGTAGGGTTTGAAGCACGCCAACTTTTCCGAAGTTGGCGCTCTTGAGTGGATTGCCTAGCTCTGCCACCGCTCAAGGTCCGTTCGCATTACATCGTCTGGCAGGGGCGGGGGAACCAATTTTGGCCTTCGAAAGAAGGCCTTGGGGTTAAGTCGTAAAGCTTCCCAGGAAGCAGCGCGGCCGGGTGACTCCCATCCGAATCCGACAGCTCACCTCGTAGGCATTGGGAGAGGCTACTTTCGTGTCTTCACGCCACAATTCTGCGCGCATGCGCACCGGCGAGGCTCTGTCGAGCCCGCTGGAATCCACATCACGTGCCGCCCTTGCCGGCGCCCGGATTGGATCACGTTCCGCAGGCTCAATCTCTAGCGAGCCCGGACAGCATGCAGTTTCCGCTTTTGGCGCGTCTTCGCAGTACACCCTTCGCTAAGTAACCCATTTCGGGGCGATCCGGCGTACCCCCAAGATGCCGGAGCGTCCTCAGTCCGTGCCCGAAAGCGCGCGGTCCAAGGATCACGAAAGAGAGAACTTAATGACTACTCGTGCAAACGTTGCACGGCACCGCGCCGAGGTCACCAAGACCAACTCGCTGGCTGTTATTGCTAAGGCTGTCGGCGACAACGCCGGCGGCGTGGGCCGTCAGGCTGCGGTCATCGCCGCAGCTTCCGGTCTGGTTCTGACCAGCGGAATCGCAGCCAACGCTGCTGAAACCAATGTTCAGCGCGAATCCACCTCCGCTTCGGCCCTGGAAGTCCAGTCCGCAGCTCCGGCCACCATCTCGGCCGCTTCCACCATCGCGATCTCCTACGAGAAGCCCGCCGTGACCACCACGCCGGCTCCCGTCGTCGAGGCTCCCAAGCCCGTCGTCAAGGTCCAGGACGCCACGGCCACCCGCGCCGGCGGCACCGAGCTTGGCGTCAGCGGCGGCGTCGCTGCCCAGGCCCCCGCCGGCATCGGAAGCGGCGCAGGCGCGACCATCGCCGCCGCTGCCTACGCACAGATCGGCGTGGCGCAGGACTGCACCGCCCTCGCCACCAACGCCCTGGCCGCGGCAGGCATCCACTACCACGGCTGGCCGGCAGGTTACCTGTCCCTGGGCCGCACCGTGAGCGCCGCCGAGGCACGCCCGGGCGACCTCGCTTACTACCAGAACGGCGGCGTGGGCATGGCTCACATCGCGGTCTACGTCGGCAACGGCATGGCAGTGCACGGCGGCTGGAACGGCGGCACCACCGCGCTGTACAGCGTCAACGTCGGCTCCGGCCCGGTCTTCATCCGCGTCGGCGCCTAAGCACCAACCCCAGCATTCCGAAAGACCCCCGCCTGCAGGCGGGGGTCTTTTGCGTTGCCGCGCAGTGAACTTTCCGCGCCGGGGACCGCGCCGGTGAAAAAATATTCGGTGATCCGGCACTTGAGTGTTTACTCTTGTGTTGTCGATCCATAGCCCGACCATGCAGAGGGCAGCCGGCCCTCGTGCCGCTGGCGGGTGCGGCCGTGAAGAGGTATGCGGATGCGCACTCTCGTTCTGAATGCTGGATATGAACCGCTGGCGGTCATCACCTTCCGCCGGGCGCTCGTCCTTGTCCTGACCGGAAAGGCCAGCGTGGTGGCCGAAGGGGACGACCCCGTGGTCGGCCCCCAGGACATTTTGGGCCGCCCGTCCGTGATCCTGCTGAACCGCTACATCCGGCCCAGGTACAACACGATGACTGCGGTGAGCCGCCGCGGCGTGCTGCGCCGGGATGCCCACCGCTGCGCGTACTGCGGCAAGGCTGCCCACACCATCGACCACATCCAGCCCAAATCGCGGGGCGGGGCCGACTCCTGGGAGAATCTGGTGGCGGCGTGCCTGCGGTGCAACAACGCCAAGAGCGACCATACGCCGGCGGAGATGGGCTGGAAGATCGGTTTTGTTCCGGGCCCGCCAAAGGGTGCCATCTGGCAGATCAAGGAACTCGAGAAGCCGACGCCGGCCTGGGATCCGTTCCTGCTGCCTGAATCGGCTGCCTGATCTGCCCCCTTGCTGATTGATCAGCCGGTGAAGACGCTGCCGGCGCACGTGACGGCTTGTTCGGTGGCCGCTGGCGCCGCGCTAGGCTGAAACGATGGAGTTCGATGCCATCATTCTCGCCGGGGGCCGGTCCTCACGCCTCGGCGGCGTGCCCAAATCCGGGCTGGTCTACGACGGCGCCACCCTCCTGGAGCGGTCACTGCGGGCCGCCGGCGCGGCGGGGCGCACCGTCGTCGTCGGCCCCGACCCCGGGGGCCTGCCCGGCGGCGTCCTGACCTGCCGGGAAGAGCCGCCCTTCGCGGGTCCGGCCGCAGCCATCGCGGCGGGGCTGGCCGCCCTGGCCGCCGATCACGCGAGCCGGCACGCAGCAGCCGCGCCCTATACCCTCGTCCTGGCGTGTGACATGCCCCGGTCGGAAGGCGCGGTCCATGCCCTGGCCGAGGCGCTGGCCGCGTCCGGTGCAGGCACGCCGGAAAGGGACGCGGCCGACGGCGTCATGGCCGTCTCGGCCGACGGCCGGAAACAGCCGCTCGCGGGCTTTTATGGCACGGCCGTGCTACATCGTTCTGTCGCGGACGCCGCGTCCCGGGACCGGCTGGAAAACGCGTCGGTGTTCGCCCTTCTTGCTAGGCTGGACGTGCGGGAAGTTCGCGTTCCCCCGGGTTCCACGGATGACGTCGACACCTGGGATGACGCGTCCGCACTGGGGGTATCCGGCAGGATTCCCGACGGCGGTCCGGGCTCCGGCCCGGCTCTGCACAGCTGAACTCGACCATGGAGGCAAACGGTGAAAAGCCAGGACGAAACACTGGAAGACTGGTGCCGTGCCCTGCTCCAGGCCCTGGAGCTGGACGACGTTGAGATTGACGTGAATGAGGTCCTCGCCCTGGCCGGCGTGGCCGCCCATTCCGTGGTGCGCCCGGCGGCACCGCTGACCACATTCATTGCCGGCTTTGCGGCCGGCCTGGCCTCAGGCTCCGGGCAGGCCACGGACTCCGTGTCCATGGAGTCCGCGATGGCCGTGGCCCGCCGGCTCGCCAAGGACTACGCAGCCGCCGAAACTTCCGGGGCATGACGGCTGCGGCCCCGGACGGCAACGGCCCCACCACCGCCGCAGGTGGAGATGGCGTCAGAGATGGCGGTGAAGATGGCGTCAACGATACCGGCGGAAATGGCGTCGGAACTGGCGATGGAGAGGCTCCCGTAGACGGCCCTGGTGGCCCTCACATCGCGGCGCACCAGGATGCAGCGGGCGAAGACACTGCGGACCAGGATGCAGCGGACGAGGAGGCAGGGGACCAGGGCGCCGCGGACCAGGACGCCGCGGAGCCGCACAGGCACCTGGCCCACACGTGGCAGGAGGCCCGGCAACTCGCGTTCGAGTGCGCCGTTCCCATCCCGGCCGCCCCTGTTCCGCTGCGGCAGGCGCTCGGCCGGACGCTCGCGGCGGACGTCGTTGCCCGGCAGGACATGCCCCATTACGCTTCCTCTGCCATGGACGGCTGGGCCGTCAACGGCAGCGGCCCCTGGATCCTGGCCGAACCCGGCCAGCGTCTGGCACCACATCAGGCCAGCCCGATTGCCACCGGCGGCCTCATCCCGCCCGGGGCCAAGGCCGTGTTGCGCAGCGAAAGCGGCATCATCGACGTCGACGAGGACGGCCTGCCCGTCCTGAAGCTGGGCGGCACCGCGAAGCCGGGAGACCCGCGCAACGGCGACCACATCAGGAAGGCCGGGGAGGAAGCCGCCGCCGGGGACGTACTGATCAAGCGCGGCACGGTCCTGAACCCGGCCCATCTGGCCCTCGCCGCGCTGGCCGGAAGTGACACCCTTCCCGTGCTCGGCAAGGCCGTGGTCCGCCTCGTTTTCACTGGCTCCGAGGTCGTGACGAGCGGGATACCGGCACCCGGGCAGGTCCGCGACACCTTCGGACCCCAACTGGCCGCCGTGGTGGGAATGCTCGGCGGGATCTGTACCGAAGAAGTGAAAGTCGGCGACACCTACGCCGAGTGGCTCGCCGCCCTCGAGGACACCGATCCTGCCGGTGAAAACCTGCCTGCCGACGTCGTGGTCACCACCGGCGGCACGGGGCGCTCCGGGACAGACCACCTCAGGCGCTCGGTCGCCGAGCTCGGCGGCCGCCTTCTGATCGACGGAATCGCCATGCGCCCGGGCCACCCCGCCGTGCTGGCCGAGCTGCCGGACGGCCGTTACATCCTCGGCCTGCCAGGAAACCCGCTAGCGGCCATGATGGCGCTGTCCACGATCGGTGCCCCACTCCTGGCGGCACTCGGGCACAGCGCGATCCCCCCGCTCAGCGAGGTGCCCTGCGGCTCGACAATTGACGCCGACCCGGGCCGGACCCGGCTCATGCCCTTCCGGCTGCTCTATGGCATGGCATCGCCGGCGCAGCACACCGGCCCGGGAATGATGCGGGGGCTGGCCGCCGCCGACGGTGTGCTGGTGGTCCCGCCCCATGGCGTGCAGCTGGGGGAACTGGTCCCCGCCTTCGCCCTCCCATGGGGTGCGCCGTTGCCTGACGCGTCGGCAACGGCCGCCGAACAGAAGCCGGCGGCGAAGCGGACCGCCAGGAAAACCTCGGCCAGTGACGGGCCGGTGGACTGGAGTGCCCTTTTGGGCTGAGTCCTGGCCCGCTGCGCCGGCGCGGAGACAAGGCACGCCGCCAGGATCAGGCACTTACAATGATGGAACCAGCCAAAGATTCAAACAGCCGCTAGCTTCAAACAGCGGCACACTATGTTGCTTAGGAGCACCGGATGGGCCGTGTGACACAGCGCCGCAAGGTGCACAAGATCGTCCTGGACGGGTCCCCGCAGGCCCTCGAATTCCCGGTCCGGCACCGAGAGGACGTCCTTGCCGTCGAGGAACCGCTGGAAATCCGGCTCGGCAACATGTCATTCTCCGTCACCATGCGAACGCCGGGCAATGACTTCGACCTCGTCGCAGGCTTCCTCGTCTCGGAGGGGATCATCTGGGCTCCCGAACAGCTGGTCTCGCTCAGGTTCTGCGCCGGCGAAGACGCCGACGGCATGCAGACGTTCAACGTGGTGGAGGCGCAGCTCAGGCCCGACGTCGTACGACCCGATACCGGACGCAACGTCTTCACCTCCAGTTCCTGCGGCATCTGCGGCACTGACTCGATCGATGCCGTACGGAAGTCCTCGCACTACAGCCCGGCACACGATCCGCTGACCGTCCCCGTCGAAACACTCGCGGCCCTCCCGGACGCCCTGCGGTCCGCCCAGGAGGTCTTCGAAGTCACCGGCGGCGTGCACGCCGCCGGGCTCTTCAGGATCTCCGACGACGGCTCGGCCGAATTGCTGTGCCTGCGCGAAGACGTGGGCCGGCACAACGCGGTGGACAAGGTGGTGGGCTGGGCGCTCCGCGAAGGCCTGCTCCCGCTCCGGGGCACCGTACTGCAGGTGTCCGGCCGTGCATCGTTCGAGCTCGTCCAAAAGGCTGCCCTCGCCGGCATCCCGGTCCTCGCCGCTGTCAGTGCCCCCTCCAGCCTGGCCGTCGAGCTCGCCGAGGCCAGCGGGATGACACTGGCCGGGTTCAGCCGCGGGACCAGCCTGAACGTGTACGCGGGCCAGCAACGCGTAGCCGTTCCGGCGCCCGCGGCCGGCTAGGGGCAACAGTTGGCCAACGGGTTCTCCGCGGCGTAAGTTTTATCCATCGATTGGAGTCGATCGGACCCCCCAGCGCTGAAGAGGATCACATTGCACGACGACCGCCGTCTTACGGAAGTCCGGCTGGACCGCTTTCTGCGTGACCGGATCGGCCCGGCCGTCTACCCGCGCAGCGTGCCGCTGACGCTAAGCAACTGGGACGCGCCGGACGAACCCGTGGCAGTGCTCGAGGCCCTGCGGCAGGAGTTCACGCCCCAGGAACACGGCGTGGCCTGGGGCCGGCCCTGGAGCACCAAGTGGCTCCGGCTCCGGGGTGAGGTGCCGGACGCCTGGGGAACCGCGGTCGGAACCTCCGTGGAAGTCCTCGTGGACCTCGGCTTCAGCGGCGACCTCCCGGGATTCCAGTGCGAAGGCATTGCCTGGCGGTCCGACGGGACCATCATCAAGGCGATCTCGCCGCGGAACCAGTACATCCCGCTCAAGCTCCTGGGCAGTGGCATGGCCGTTGACTTCTACGTCGAAGCCGCGGCCAATCCCGACTTGTCCCAGAACTGGACTTTCGCCGCCACCCCCTACGGCGACAAGGCGACGTCGGGCAGCGAGCCGAAGTACCGCCTCGGCAGGATCGCCATCGCCGAACGCAACCAGACCGTCTGGGAACTGCAGCAGGACATCCTCACGCTCAGCGGGCTGATGCACGAACTGCCCATGGACCTGCCCCGCCGCCACGACATCCTGCGGTCGCTCGAACGCATGCTGGACATCATGGACCCCGACGACGTTGCCGGGACCGCGGAGGCCGGACGGGCCGCCTTGGCCGGAGCCCTGTCCCGGCCGGCCTATGCCTCGGCGCACCAGCTCGTGGCCACGGGCCACGCCCACATCGATTCGGCCTGGTTGTGGCCGGTCCGGGAAACCATCCGCAAGTGCGCCCGGACGTTCTCCAACGTCGTCGCCCTGATGGACGAGAATCCCGATTTCATCTTTTCGTGCTCCTCCGCCCAGCAGCTCGCGTGGATGAAGGAGTACTATCCGGAGCTCTTCGGGCGCATCCGGGACAAGGTCCGCGCCGGCCAGTTCGTTCCCGTCGGTGGGATGTGGGTCGAATCCGACTCCAACATGCCCGGCGGCGAGGCCATGGCACGGCAGTTCCTCGAGGGTAAAAGCTTCTTCCTGGCCGAATTCGGGGTCGATTGCCAGGAGGCGTGGCTGCCGGACACCTTCGGGTATTCCGCCGCCCTGCCGCAGATCATCAAGGCCGCAGGCAGCCGCTGGTTCCTGACCCAGAAGATCTCCTGGAACCAGGTCAACAGGATGCCTCACCACACCTTCAACTGGGAAGGAATCGACGGCACCCGCATCTTCACCCATTTCCCACCGGTGGACAGCTACAACTCCGACCTCAGTGCCCGGGACCTGGCGCACGCAGAACGGAACTACCGGGACCACGGACGCGGAGGCACGTCGCTGGTTCCGTTCGGGTACGGCGACGGCGGCGGGGGCCCAACCCGCGAGATGCTGGCCGCAGCGCAGCGAACGGCGGATCTGGAAGGATCCCCGAAGGTGCGGGTCGGCTCGGCGGCCAGCTTCTTCAGCCAGGCCCAGGCCGAGTATGAGCCCCTTCCGGTCTGGGTGGGGGAGATGTACCTGGAACTGCACCGCGGCACCTACACCAGCCAGGCCAAGACCAAGCTGGGGAACAGGCGCAGCGAGCACCTCCTCCGGGAAGCCGAGCTCTGGAGTGCCACCGCGGCTGTGCGGACCGGGCACCGCTACCCGGCTGCGGAGCTCAAGCGCCTCTGGCGGCTGGTCCTGCTGCAGCAGTTTCACGACATCCTGCCGGGAAGTTCCATCGCCTGGGTCCACCAGGACGCCGAACGGAACTACGCCGCCGTCGAACGGGGACTGGAAGCGATCATCACGAACGCCGCGGCGGCGGCCCTCGGCACCGGCAGCCGGAAATTCCTGCTCAACGCCGCCCCGCACGAGCGCCTGGGCGTGCCTGCCCTGGCGGCTGCTGAACCGGTCCGGCCCGGGCAGCCGGTAGAGGTCACTGAGGACGGCGGCGGCTACATCCTGGACAATGGCATCATCCGTGCCGTGGTGGATGCCCGCGGACTGCTGGTCTCCCTCACGGACCGGGCCACCGGACGCGAGGCGATTGCTCCCGGCGAGGTGGGAAACCTCCTGGAGCTGCACCGGGACACGCCCAATGAATGGGACGCGTGGGACATCGACGCCTTCTACCGCAGGAACGTCGTCCGTCTGGAACAGGCGCTTTCGGTGGCGCTGGAGCGCGACCCCCGGGGCGAAAACCCGGCCGCCGTCGTGGTGGTGGAGCGGATGGCCGGGTCCTCCGCGGTGACCCAACGGATTACACTAGCGCCGGGTGCAGACTCGCTCGCGATCACTACGGCCGTGGACTGGCAGGAGAGCGAAAAGCTGCTCAAGCTGGGTTTTGCATTGGATGTCAGGGCCGACCGGTCGGCGGCGGAGACGCAGTTCGGGCACGTGTTCCGCCCGACCCATGTCAACACGTCCTGGGAGGCCGCGAAATTCGAAATCTGCGCCCACCGCTGGATCCACGTCGCCGAGCCGGGCTATGGGGTGGCGATCTCCAACGCTTCCAGCTATGGCCACGACGTCACCCGCAATGTCCGGGAGGACGACGGCGGCACCACCACCACAGTGCGGCTCTCGCTCCTGCGGGCACCGAAGTTTCCGGATCCCGGCGCGGACCAGGGCAGGCACGAGCTGCACGTCACGGTCCGTCCGGGCGCCACGATCGCCGACGCCGTCGAAGAGGGCTACCGCACCAACCTGGCGCCGCGGATGGTGCACGGGGCGCACGGGGTGGAACCGCTGGTCACGGTGGTCAATCAGGCCCTTGTCATTGAAGCGGTCAAACTCGCTGAAGACGGTTCCGGGGATGTGATTGTCCGGTTCTACGAAGCACTGGGGGAGCGGTCCACCGGCGCGGTGAAGGCCAATTTCCCGGTCCGCGGGCTGCACGCCGTGGATCTGTTGGAACGGCCCGTCGATGCCCCGGGAGTGACGGCGGGCGGCAATTCCGCCGAGCTGACGTTGCGGCCCTTCCAGCTGGTCACGCTGAGGTTTGTGCGCTAACAGGCAGGGCCGCCTGACGCCGCCTTTCCCGCAGGGGAATCCGGCCGGCAGTGTCGGGGAATCCGAATACTGTCGGGAACAACCGGAAAACCCCTTAAACAGGCTGAGTGGGAGCGGTCCTACCGGACCGCTACCACTCATCCCCCCAATGGCGCTTGGACGGCTGCCTCTGCTTCGCACGGCTGACTTCCGTACACGAAGCGATTGCCGCATTCACACATTCATGATTCTCTCACGGTCTAATGATTTTGTGAATGCCTACTTTTGGTTCTTGCGAAATGTTGCGCGAGCGTTATGAGATTCTTTGGCGGCGAGCCCGGAAGCCCAGAACAGTCCCAGGCCCAGGACATAGCCCAGGACGGCCAAATAGTTGACCGTCTGCTGAGCGAGGGTCCACGCTTTCGGGGCGAAGGAGGCAGGTACGCTGCAGGCGGTGGCGAGGGCGCCGAGGCATGTCAGGAGGGCCGCGGCACGCACCAGCCGCGGCAGCTGGCTCCTGGTGGTGGCCACCAATGCCGGCAGCAGGGCGAGGGAGACGAAAGCAGGATAGGTGCGGCCGGCCGCGGCGTAGAACGGCGCCAGGGCGGCATTGCGTCCCCCGTTGTCCGCGATGTCCAGCATGCCGGCCGAGGACCCGCGGGTGTCCATGAAGAAGAAGGTCACCGCCACGACGACGGCGCTGAGGGCCAGGGCCCAGCGCCCTGCCGGCCCAGCGATGAGGCGGTAGCCGGGCTCGTCTGCCAGGCCCCGCGCCACGCGCAGACCGACCAGCAGGACCGCGGCGAATACGAGGAAGCGCAAGATCAGGTGGGCGAGGTTCCATCCCCCCAGCGCCCCATCGATCGCCTCATAGGGGCCGGGCACCGAGAGCAGGCTGCACAGGGTCGCGAGCACCAGGATCCAGAAGACGGTCCTGTTCCGCCCCTGGAACGCATCCGGAACGCGGAGGAGGAGCACCACGGTGCAGATGATCAGCGTGCCCCACTGGAGGGTTGCAATCATTCCCGGTTCTCCCACATCGCTTGCCTGCTCAGCCCCAAAGTGGTCAGATCATGCCAGCATGCTTCTTCGGCGCACGCTTCGCAAGCGTCTTAGCCAGCCAGATCATGCACAGTCCCAGGACCAGGCACAGGACCGCCGAGTAGTTGATGACGAACCGCATGAACCCGAGGGGCGGAGGGATGACCGGGGAGAGCAGGCTGAGGCAGATGGCCACGGTGCCCACGGCCAGCAACCCGGCGCTGGACCGGACAAGGGCCGGAAGTCCGCTGCGCAGGGTCCGCAGCATCGCCGGAAACAGGGCCGCGGTGATGAACGCGGGGTACAGGCGCCCGGCGGCCCCGTAATACTCCACCAGGGCGGCATTGCGGCCGTCCTTGGCGAACACGGCGACCAAACCCGCCGAGGAGCCGGCGGTATCCATCATGAGGAAGACCACCACCACCACAGCCGAGGCGGCAGCGGCTACTGCGATGCCGATGGGGCCGGTGATGAGCCGCAGGGCGTCACACGCGCTGAAGCCCCGGGCCATCCGGAGACCAAGGAAGAAGATGACGGCGAAAATGACGAAGCGCAGCAGCAGGTTGGCGACGTTCATGCCTCCCAGGGCTTGGTCCACGGCCAGATACGGGGCATCGATGCTGAGCAGGATCGCCAGGGTCATCAGCGCAAGGATCCAGAACAGGGACCGGTTTTCACCCCGCAGGACACTGGGCACGCGGACGAGCGTGGCGACGCAGCACATCGCCAGTGTGGTCCACTGCAGGATCGCGATCATCCGAGGTTCTCCCAAATCGTTTGTGTTTGTGCCTGCTCCTGCTCATGGCGCCGCAGCGATTTTCCGAGCGCCTGAAGACGTTCCCCGGCCAGGGCGCTAAGGTCGCCGTCGGAAAGAGCGTCCAACGCGGCTTGCTTCGCTCCGGCCGTCCAGCCGGCCTCAGCCTCAGTTATCAGGCCCGTGGCGACGAGCCCGCCCGTGAAGCCTACGCCCGCCGCGCGGGCCGTCGCGACCGCAAGCTCGGGGGACAGCCGGTTTGCCGTGAGCTGCGCGGAGTAATTTTGCGGTGCCACCCCGGTGGCGGCCGAAACCCGGTGGCGCAATTCACCATCGTCAATCGCATCCACCCAGTTCCGGACCGACGTGGCGTGCGGTGCGGGGCTCAGAGCCGGGGTCATTGAGCTGCCCTGGTCACCGTAGCCGCCGTAGGCCGGGGAAGAACGCGAAATGACGGCGCGCAACAGGTCCATAGTGGCGACCTGGCTGACGAGTTCGGCCGGGGTCGGCGGCTGCGGCGGGGCGGCCAGCTCCGCATAGTGCTCGAAGGAAGCGAGTTCCGCCAGCGGACTCAAATCCAGGGCCCGGCTGATGCTGACCAGGGTGGTTTCGGCCACCTTCCCGCGGACCAACTGCTGGGCGAAGGTGGTGCGCTTGATCCCGGAGATCCGGCAGAGATCGGCTGTGCTCGCGGACGGGGCAACCCGATGAAGCCAGAGTTGGAACGCCTTTGCGGGTAGTGGCATCTAGGGCTTCCTGCGGAGTCGACGGGCAGTATGGCTACTGGCATGCGGTGGGGCAGCGGCGATTGAGGCGGGGGGTGGCGGCGGTGTGGCGGTGTTGGCTGGGATTTTGCGTGAGGTCCTAATTCAACTATGCTAAATGGTCGAACCCGCTGGTCCGTACACCCCCCAAGTCCGGACCGGCGGGTTCTTCTATGCCCGGCCGGTTTTCTGTCCCGTCCGGACCCGCAGTTTCTCCCAGACGGGAGGCCCGTTTTGGGCCGCAGTGAGAGGATGAAGTAATGACTGCAACCCTTGTTGCCAAGGATCTTTCCGGTGGACACGATCACCGCACACTCTTCTCGAAGCTGTCCCTGACCGTAGCCCCCGGCGACGTCGTCGGCGTCGTCGGCGCCAATGGTGCCGGCAAATCAACCCTGCTGCGGCTGCTGGCCGGCGTCGACGGTCCGCAGGAAGGCACCGTGAGCCTGGCCCCCGCCGACGCCTTTGTCGGCTGGCTGCCGCAGGAACACGAACGGATTGCCGGCGAAACGGTCGCGGGCTACATCGCCCGGCGCACCGGCTGTGCCCAGGCGACCCTGGAGATGGAATCCACCGCGGAGGCGCTGGGCTCCGGCGCTCCGGGCTCCGACGACGCCTACTCCCTGGCCTTCGACCGCTGGATGGCCTCCGGCGCCGCTGACCTGGAGGACCGCATCCCGTCCGTCCTGGCGGACCTTGGCCTCGACGTGGGCCCGGACGCCGGAATGACTGGCCTGTCCGGTGGCCAAGCGGCCCGCGTGGCGCTCGCCGCCCTGCTGCTGAGCCGGTTCGACATCGTGCTCCTGGACGAACCCACCAACGACCTGGACCTCAACGGCCTGGCCAAGCTCGAGGCCTTCGTGCAGGGCCTGCGCGGCGGCGCCGTCCTGGTCTCGCATGACCGCGAGTTCCTGGCGCGCTGCGTCACCACGATCGTGGAACTGGATCTGGCCCAGAACTCGGTGGCGGTATACGACGGCGGCTACGAGGCCTACCTGGAGGAACGCGCCGTTGCCCGCCGGCACGCCCGGGAACGTTTCGAGGAGTACGCGAACACCAAGGCGGACCTCGTCTCCCGGGCCCGCACCCAGCGCGAATGGAGCTCCCAGGGCGTCCGCAACGCCATGAAGAAGAACCCGGACAACGACAAGATCCGCCGGGCGGCCAGCACCGAGTCCTCCGAGAAGCAGGGCCAGAAGGTCCGGCAGATGGAGTCCCGCATCGCCCGGCTCGAAGAAGTGGAAGAGCCGCGCAAGGAGTGGCAGCTGCAGTTCAGCATCGGGGCGGCACCCCGCTCCAGCGCCGTCGTGGCCACCTTGCGCGACGCCGTCGCGGTACAGGGCGACTTCACTCTCGGCCCGGTGAACCTGCAGCTGAATGCGGGGGAGCGGATCGGGATCACGGGTCCGAACGGCGCCGGCAAATCCACCCTGCTCCGGCTCCTGCTCGGCGTCCAGCAGCCCGACTCCGGTGACGCGTCCATGGGCGCGTCCGTGGCCGTCGGCGAGATCGACCAGGCGCGCGGGCTGTTGGCCGGTGAGCTGTTGCTCGCAGACGCCGTTGAGGCCGTCCTGACGGAGCAGACCCCGGCCGAGGTGCGCACCCTGTTGGCCAAATTCGGCCTCAAAGCCGATCACACCAACCGGGCCGTGGACTCCCTCTCCCCGGGGGAACGGACCCGGGCAGCCCTGGCGCTGCTGCAGGCCCGCGGCGTGAACCTGCTCGTTCTGGACGAACCCACCAACCACCTTGACCTGCCCGCCATCGAACAGCTCGAGGAAGCCCTCGACAGCTATGACGGCGCGCTGCTGCTGGTCACCCACGACCGCCGGCTGCTGGAAAACGTCCGCCTGGACGTGCGCTGGAACGTCGAGAACGGCGTCGTCACCGAACTGCACGCCGATGCCCCGAAAGGCAACACCAAATGAGCATGGACCGGGTCGCCTGGAGCTCCCTCTACAACATCACCCGCGCCTCCAGCGGGTCCAAGCCGTTCTCGAAGGAGACCCTGAAGCGCGTCTTCAGTTTTGCCCGCCCCCACCGCGGCAAACTGATCGCCTTCGTGCTGCTGTCCATCGTGATGGCCTTCCTGGCCGTCGCCACCCCGGTCCTCGCCGGGCAGGTGGTCGACGCGATCATCGCCCACGCGGATGCCGGAACCGTGATCTGGCTCGCCGTCCTGATCGCCGTCGTCGCGATCGCCGAGGCCGGAATCGGCTTGGTGACGCGCTGGATGTCCTCCACTATCGGCGAAGGCGTGATCGTGGACCTGCGCACGAAGGTCTTCGACCACGTCCAAAAGATGCCGATCGCGTTCTTCACCCGGACCCGGACCGGGGCCCTCGTCAGCCGGCTGAACAACGATGTCATTGGCGCGCAGTCAGCCTTCGCCGGCACGCTCTCCGGCGTGGTCAGCAACGTCGTGGCCCTGGCGCTGACCCTCGCGGTGATGCTGAATAAATCGTGGCTTGTGACCGTGCTCGCCATGATCCTGCTGCCGATCTTCCTGATCCCGGCCCGCCGGATGGGCTCCAAGCTGGCCGATCTGCGGCGCGAAGCCGCCGAACACAACGCCACCATGGGCACCCAGATGACCGAGCGCTTCTCCGCGCCCGGCGCCACGCTGGTCAAGCTCTTCGGCCGCCCCGACGAGGAATCCCGCGAGTTCGCCCTCCGGGCCGGCCGCGTCCGGGACATCGGCGTCCGCACCGCCATGCTGCAGTTCACCTTCGTCACGGCGCTGACACTGGTCTCGGCCTTGGCACTGGCACTGGTCTACGGCCTGGGCGGCTGGCTCGCGCTCGCCGGGCAGTTGAACGCGGGCGACGTCGTCGTGCTGGCACTGCTGCTCACCCGCCTGTACGCGCCGCTCACGGCACTTTCAAACGCGCGGGTCGAGATCATGAGCGCCCTGGTCAGCTTCGAACGCGTCTTCGAGATCCTGGACCTCAAGCCGCTCATCCAGCAGAAGCCGGACGCGGTGGCCTCCCCGTCCGGTCCGCTCTCGGTGGAGTTCGACAACGTCCGCTTCGCCTACCCCTCGGCTGACAAAGTCTCGCTGGCCTCCCTGGAGGACGTGCTGACCCTGGACACCCGCGGCGGCGAGGAAGTGCTGCACGGCATCAGCTTCCGGGTGGAGCCGGGCCAGACTGTGGCCCTCGTCGGCTCCTCCGGGGCGGGCAAGTCCACCATTGCGCAGCTCCTGTCACGCCTGTACGACGTCGACTCCGGCGCCATCCGCTTCGGCGGCACGACGCCCGGCGCGGGCGTGGACGTCCGTGACCTCACGTTCGACTCGATGCGCGCGACCCTCGGCATGGTGACGCAGGACGGTCACCTGTTCCATGAGAGCATCGCCTCCAACCTGCGCCTGGCCCGGCCGGAGGCCACCGAAGAGCAGATGTGGGATGCGCTGCGCCGCGCCCGGCTCGAAGACATGATCCGGTCCCTGCCCGATGGGCTGGACACTGTGGTGGGGGAGCGCGGCTACCGGCTCTCCGGCGGCGAGCGGCAACGCCTGACGATCGCCCGCCTGCTGATCGCCCAGCCGCGGGTGGTCATCCTCGACGAAGCCACCGCCGCGCTGGATTCGACCAACGAGGCCGCCGTCCAGGAGGCGCTGGGCGCCGCGCTGGAAGGCCGTACCGCCGTCGTGATCGCCCACCGTCTCTCGACGATCCGTGCGGCGGACGCGATCCTGGTGGTGGAGGACGGCTCGATCGTGGAGCGCGGTACCCACCGGGAGCTTCTTGCCGCCGAGGGCCGCTATGCGGAGCTGTACCGGACGCAGTTCTCCGAGGCCAGCGCGGTGGCCCAGGAATCCGTGCCCGGTTACTGAGCCGCCGTTTGGAAGCCGGCGTTGGAGGTCCTGGCCGGTGGAGGTCCTAGCAGGACGGCTTGGCGGACAGGGCCGGCAGCACATGGTCCGTCAGCAGCGGGGCGAGGTCGCCGGGCAGTTCGGCGGACAGGTCCAGCCAGCGGATCTCGGCGATTTCCGCCGAGGGCCGGGCGCTCCACACCCCGGGCGCCGTGAAGACCGTGGCCTCGATCTGGGTGGCCGCCTCGTTGGCGGCATCCGCCAGCCAGCAACCCAGCAGGTCCAGGCGGTCCGGGGCCAGCACGATCCCCACTTCCTCCTGGAGCTCGCGCGCCGCTGCCTGGGCCGCTGTTTCGCCGGCCTCGGGTTTGCCGCCGGGGTGCATGAACTTGTCCGTGCCGCGTTTGCGGACGGTCAGGAGGCGTCCGGAGCGATCGAAAACGCAGACGGCGGAGACGACGATGCGCGGGTTCACCCGGCGCGCCCTGAATCCGGCGCGGCATCCGGCGTCGCATCGGGGGTCATATCCGGCATCACGCGTGGCTTTGTCTCCGGATCCGGATCCGGGCCTGTTCCTGGTCGTGCCTCTGGTCTTGCGTCTGGTTTTGCTTTCAGCCGTCGCAGGACCGACTCCAGCAGCTGGTCCTTGGCCGGCCCGGTGACGTCCCAGCGGTAGCCGCATTGGTCCGGACCGCGGAAGGTGTACGTCACGCGGTACGTGTCAGGGTCGCACCAGTGCTCGTCCTGATTGGTTTGCCCGGCGAAGCCCATGCGGTGGAAGGGACGGCCGTCCGGGAAGTACACGTCCAGGACATCGGGGGTGTCCGCCGGCTGCAACAGATATTCCCGGCTCGCCGGGCCGGAGAACGGCGCGCCGCCCGGGGGTGCCCAGCGCACGGTGCCTTCTTCACGCCACCACAGGCCGCCGTCGTCGTCGGCAGTGAAGCGTACGACGCCGGTGAAGGTTCCGCTGGTGCCGGTGCTGCGGTCCAGCAGGGTGCGGTCGACGGACCAGGAGCCGCGCAGGTAGGCGCGGAGGTCAAAGCCCGGACCCGTGTCCGGGGTTTCGTCCGGGGCAGGAATGTTCAAGTGCCCTCGATTGGAATCGAACCAACGACACCGGCTTTAGGAGAGCCGTGCTCTATCCACTGAGCTACGAGGGCGGGTATCCGCGGGCGGCCGGGGCCGGTCCGGTCGGACACGGATATAAGCATACAAGGTGAGCGCGCGTACTACGCTCTTGGCATGACTGCAGGAACCACCGAGCTTTCCGCCGGAGCCCTCTACTACCCCGATGTGGCCGCGACCAGGTTTTACGTCGGGGCCCTGGCGAAGCTGAGCGTGCTGCAGTATTTCGTGGCCGAGTCGGCTGTGATCGGTGCCTGGGCGGGAGCGGAGCCATACAGCCGCCGCACGGGCTACATCAGCGACCTCGGCGCCGTGGCGTGCGGAGAGTTCTCCGGCCGGGACGTCTGCTCGCCGGCGCACCTGCTGATGAACGCGTCATTTGTGGTCCAAGGCCTTGGCATGGTGGTCGGCGCGTTGCTGCTCGGCTCGGCGCTCCTGTGCTGTGCCGCGCGGACCGCAGTGCCAGTCGGGCGCGGCCGGGTACCGGGGCGGCCGCACGGCCGCGCGCGGTGGGCTGCAGGGGTGGTGGCAGCGGCCGCCGCGCGGCTGCTGACCGGCGCCGCCGGGGCAGGAACGGTCATCGTGGGGCTGGTGCCCGAGGACACGGGATCGGCCTGGCACCTGGCCGGCGCCCTGATGTACTTCGCCGCCGGCGCCCTGGCGCTCCTGATTCTCGGTTGGCTTTGGCTCCGGCAGACGCCGCTCGGGTGGTTCATCCTGGGCTGCGGGGCGGTGTCCTTGGCGGCGCTCATTGCGGGCGGGCTGACAGGCATGCACGTGCCGGAACCCGGTGCCCTGGAACGGCTCATGGGCTATCCCATCACCGTCGGCGTCGCCGCGGCCGGCCTTGTCATCGCCCAGCGGGTCCAGCACGAACGCACGGCGCGCAAGCTCGCCCGGGCCCAGGCCCGCTGAGGCAGGCACGTTGAGGCGGGCCCGTGCAGGCCACAAGGCCCGGGCTGGAGGGCCCGGGCCCGGTGAAGCGGGCCCTTAGGGCGCCGGCGCGGACGCCGTCGCGCTGGGAAGCGGGGTGGCAGTCGCCGTCGCCGGGGCCATGAGCTTCATCAGTTCCTCGTCCCGCAGCTTTGACCACGGCGACTCCGGCGATCCCTGCAGCGCAGCTTCGGGGCTGTCGGTCTGGGTCCACCATTTTGCTTCGAAGACCCGACCTTCGAAGAGCACCCGTGCGCCCTTGCGGTAGACCGTGGCGGGCTGCCACGCCGGGGCGGTCCCGGCCGGTGCCGTCAGCTGCGGGGTAGGCCGGTCAGCGGCCAGGACCGGACCGATAATGCGCCAGGGGGTCGCGGTGCCCTGGAGGACGGGATCATCCGGGGTGTCGGCGCGGGTCCACCATTTGGCCTCGTAGACGTTCGAATGCCATACGATCCGCTCCCCGGCGGTGTAGGCGGTGTTCTCGGACCACACCGGGTACGGGCTGGTGGAGGGATTGTCGCTGACGGCCGGGACCGGCGTCGGCGCAGCCGCGGCGGCAGGCGCAGACGACGGGCTGGCCATGACACCCGCGCCGAGGATCGTGGCGAAGGACGAGCTTCCCTGGTCCACGCCGCTGCAGCCATCGGAAACCTTCGTGACGTCCGGGAAGTTCTGGCTGCAGGTGCGGTCACGGTTCAGGGACCACATGGAAAGCCGGCCGATGCCGCGGGCACTGGCGTAGGCGCTGAGTTCCTGGGCGTCCTTGAGGGTGAAAATTTCGCCGGCGACGTCGTTCTGGCCGATCATCGGCGTCAACCCGACTTTGCGCCACACCGTTCCGCTGCCGAGTTCGGTGCCGGCGGCCCGGTACAGGCCGGTCAGTTGCTGATGGGTGGCTTCCGCGGCGGATACCGCGTTCTCGTACATCGACCGGCCCGGCAGCATGCTTCCGCCGTAGTCCATGGTCATGGCGTTCACGCCGGTGAGGTCGACCCCCGCAGCGATCATCTTCTGGACAGCGTCGCTGCCGGTCGCCGTGAGGCCGTTGGGATCCGCCGGCAGCGTCAGCCAGACGCTCAGGGACTTGCCCTCGCGCTGGCGCTCCTGCTGGAGCGCGGCGATGGCCACTGAGCGCCGCTGAAGGGCCGCGGGGTCGGACAGGGCCTCGCCTTCCACGTCCAGATCGATGCTGCTGACCTGGTAGCGGTCGACGACGGTCCGGTACGCCGACTTGAGCTGGGCAGGATCGGTGCACGTGACGGCCAACTCCTGGTTGGCCAGCCCGCCGAAGGACACCGCCACGCTGCCGCCGAGCTGCTGAAGCCGGGCCACCCGCCGGTCCAGGTCCAGTGAGGCCGCGGCGTCGGAGAGGGAGTAGGCCGCCCCCCAGGAAGGTGAGCACGGCTCCTTGGGATCAGCCACCACGAAGGACAGCACGACCTTTTCGGCTTCCTTGGACGCCGGGTCCTCGAATGCGTACCGGGGCGTGGCCGTGACATCGACATATCCCGAGAAAACGGACGGGATGGCCTCGGCCGCCCGGACGTCCTGGAAGTTGCCCCATGCGACAACGCCGCCGCCGGCGGCCGCCACCACGGCGCCGATGAGTACACCCAGCCGGACCACAGATAGTTTGCGGCCTGGGAATCGTTCGGACACGGGGCCCCCCTTGTGCGTCTTTCGTTGGGCAGCCGGGCACGCGCCGGCAGCCGGCATCAGCTCGTGAAATTTCCGGGGTGTCTGATGTCCGGCAAGCCTCTGACCTTGCATTATCATAAGGGCACTCACCGGAACATTCCGGTGCGGCGTGCGGGTTTTGCCGTAGGCGCGCGCCAATATGCCGACTTTGCAGTCTTATGGGGACTAATGCCAGATCAGCTTGTCTTGCCGCGCTTGGATTCGGAAAGCGCGACCACCGAACAAAAAGGTGCGGTCCGGCGCCGTCAATGGGGAGCAGAGCGGCGTTCCGAGCCGCTGTCAATTGTTCATCCGAGACCGTCCCGGCGCAAAATAATCCTTGGCCGCCTGGGAATTCTCACGACGCTGGCGGCCTGGGTAACATACGTTATTTCCACCATTCTGAAAGAGCTCGCGGACAACCCCAATGCGGGTTTCCGGTTTCAGTTTGAGACGGTCTCCTACCTAATCGTCGTAACATTCCTGACGTTTTCCGCCCTCATGTACCTGATGGCCCGGCAGGGCGCCCTGTACCGGTTCCGGGACCATGCCAGGGTGCCGCGCGGCGAGCTTGACCGGCACTTCGCCGAGTACGCCGAGGGCATCACCGTGCTGGTGCCCTCCTACGCCGAAGAACCCCAGGTGGTGCGGGCGACGCTGTGGTCCGCGGCGCTGCAGGAGTTCCCGGACCTCAAAGTGGTGTTGCTGCTCGATGACCCGCCGCATCCCTCAGACCTTGGTGACCGGGTCCGGTTGGACAAGACCCGCGCACTGACCGCGGAGATCGCCGCAGAACTCAGTGTCCCGGCGTCGCGCTTCAATGCTGCCCTGGCCGATTTCCGCAACCGGGAAAAGGCGCACGGGCGCGGCACTGCCGCCGAGGTGGCCCTGCTGATCGCCGAATATGAGGCAGCCGCCGAATGGCTTGAATCGATGGCTGCTGCCGAAACGGTGGAGGACCACGTCGACGAGTTCTTCGTCGACCTCGTCCTGATGGGCCTGGCCCGCGAGCTGAGGCTCGTACTCCTGGGACTGAACGCTGCCCTGGCCCAGCAGACCTCGCCGCCGCGCACCCGGATCGAAGAGCTGTACCTCCGGCTGACCTGGATCTTCAACGTCTCCACCGAAACGTTCGAACGCAAAAAATACGCGAGCCTTTCCCACGAGGCGAACAAGGCCATGAACCTCAATGCCTACATTTCCCTGATGGGCCACACCTGGCAGAAGGAAACCACCGCCGACGGCGTGATCCTGCGCAAGGTGGGCGCCGGCGTCGCCCCGGAAGTGGACTGCGAGATCATGGACGTCCGGGACACGACTTACCTGTTGACGCTCGACGCCGACTCGCTGCTTTTGCGCGACTACTGCCTCCGGCTGGTCTACTTCCTGGAATCGGCCGGCAACGAGCGCGTCGCGGTCACCCAGACGCCGTATTCCTCCTTCCGTGGTGCCCCCACCCGCATCGAGCGGGTCGCCGGAGCCACCACCGACCTCCAGCACATCCTCCACCAGGGCATGACCTACTACGGTGCGACGTTCTGGGTGGGCGCTAACGCCGTCATCCGCAAACGCGCCCTGGAGGACATCGTCGAGGTGGAAACCAACGGAGCCTTCGAGATCCGGACGTACATCCAGGACCGAACCGTCATCGAAGATACCGAATCCAGCATCGATCTCGGCCAGCACGGCTGGACCCTGGTGAACTATCCGGAGCGGCTCAGCTACAGCGCCACGCCCCCGGACTTCGGCTCCCTCGTAGTCCAGCGTCGGCGCTGGGCGAACGGCGGCCTGCTGATCCTGCCCAAGCTGTGGGTCCAGCTCCGCCAACACCGGTCCGAGCGCCGCGCGATCCTGTTCCGGGAGGTGCTGCTGCGGGTGAACTACATGGCCTCCATCGCGTGGGCCAGCTTTGGCCTCGTCTTCCTCCTGGCGTACCCCTATGACAGCCGGCTGCTGAGCCCGATCGTATTCATCGCCGCCCTGCCGTACTTCCTGGCCATGGGCAGCGACCTGCGCGACTGCGGCCACCGCTTCAGCGACATCCTCCGGATCTACGGCTTCAACCTCGTGCTGCTGCCGGTCAACCTGGCGGGCGTGCTGAAATCGCTGCAGCAGGCCGTCACAGGCGACAAGATTCCCTTCGCCCGCACGCCCAAGGTCAAGGACCGCACCGCCGCCCCGGCGATCTACGTCCTGACCCCGTACGCGATCGTCGCCTTCTCGCTGCTGACCGTATGGCGGGACGCGCAAGTGGGGAACTGGGGCAATGTGGCCTTCGCCTCCGTCAACGCCATCCTCGCTGCCGGCGCGATCCGCGCCTACATCGGAGTCTTCAACTCCGCGGTGGATGTCTTCCTCGGGGTGGTTAACTGGCTGTATGTCAGTCCCAGGCCCAAGAAAGCGAAGGAGAGTCCCGTGATTGCCAAGACAGCCGAGGAAGTCGACTGGGAAACGATTCTCTATCACGGCGACCGACGGCTGAACCGTGACCTCCGGGGCTCCGCGGACCGCCGCCGTCGAATTGCGGTCCGATGACGCTCGAGGCCCTGGCCGGGCCCGAGGGGCGGTTGCCGGAGGGCCTGCCGGACACGGCAGCGGCCGCGGCCGGCGTCGTTCTGGGGGCGGCGGCGGTCACCGCGGCCCGGGCGGCCGACGGTGCGCTCGCCGACGGCGGTGCCGCCCGTAGCATCGGGGTGCGGATGATCGACGGCGGAATCATCGAGGTCCTGTTGCCCGCCAACCAGGAGATCGAGGGTCCGGAGGCGCGCATCGCCGGCGACATCGTCCGCACGCTCGCCGCGGGACGGCGGATGCCGGTGCTCCTGGTGATCACCGGCGTCGTCGGTGTCAGCATGGAGGCCCGCCGGGTCTACAGCGGTTCCATAGCGGCGACAGCGTTCGCCCTGGTGGGCGAGAGCCCGGTGGACCGGGTCATTGCCCACTACCTCCTGCGGTCCCGAAGCGAGACGATCCCGGCCCAGTTCTTCACCTCCGAATCCGCGGCCGTTGAGTGGCTAAGGCAGTACACCCGTGAAGAATGAATCACCGGACCCCAGGCTGCACGCCCTCGTGGAAGGCATCGTGCGGATCGCCGGCGGCGATCTGAGCACCCGGATCCCGCATTCGGGAGCCCGCGACGACGTCGCCGCCGTCATCGCCGGCATCAACCTGATGGCCGATGACCTGCAGACCATCTACCAGGAGCTGGAAGAGCGGGTCGAAAGCCGCACGGCAATGCTGCGCGAGGCACAGGTGGAGCTCGAACGCATGGCGCTGACCGACCCACTGACCCAACTCGCCAACCGGACGGCACTGAACTCGGTCCTGAGCCATGCCCTCGCGGAGTCCTCGCGCGGCGAAATGCCGCCGGCCCTCCTGATTCTGGATCTTGATTCCTTCAAGGGCATTAACGACACCCTGGGGCACAGCGCCGGCGACGACGTCCTGCGGGCCATCGCACGCCGGCTCCAGGACGCCGTCCGCGAGACTGACACCGTGGCGCGCCTTGGCGGCGACGAATTCGCCGTCATGCTGCCGAAGTCCAATCTGGTCCGGGCACGCAGGGTGGCGAACAGGATCCTCAAGGCACTCAGTGAGAGCCTCGACGTCGGGGACCTGAAAGTCACCTGCGGAACGAGCATCGGCCTGCGGATCGCGGAACCCGGCCAGTCCGTCGATGACCTGGTCATGGAGGCCGACACGGCCATGTACGCGGCCAAGGCGCAGCAGCACAGCAGCATCAAAGTCTTCGAGCCGGCCCTGCTGTACGCGCGCCGGCTGCAGAGCGTCATGATTACGGAAATGCGCGAAGCCATCCGGCAGGACCAGCTGACCCTGCACTACCAGCCGGTGGTAGACCTCGCGACCGGCAGGATCGAGGGTGTGGAGGCGCTGGTCCGGTGGAACCACCCGGAGCGCGGTCTGCTCATGCCGGACCAGTTCATTCCCCTGGCCGAGGAAACCGGCATGATCGTGGACCTGGGCCACTGGGTGCTGCGCAATGCAGTGCGCCAATTGCGCAAATGGCAGCAGGACTTGCAGGTGGACAGCACCTTTAACGTCCGGGTCAACATTTCCACCACCGAACTGCAAAACCTCGAGCTGATCGAACATGTGCGGGACATCCTCAGGGAGACCGGCGTGGATGCATCAAACCTGATCGTGGAACTGACCGAGTCCATGGCGGTCAACGGCGGCGACGTCGACCAGTATTCGCTCAACGGCCTTCGCCGGCTCGGCGTCCAACTCGAGATCGATGACTTCGGGACCGGCTATTCCTCCATCAGCTACCTGCGCAAGCTGCCGGTGAACGTGGTCAAGATCGACCGAAGCCTGATCAGCGGCCTCGGCGACGACGAGCAACAGCGGGACTTCGTAGCCGCTGTGCTGCACCTCATCCACGCCTGCGGCCTAAAGGCGCTGGCCGAGGGGATCGAGACGGCGGAACAGGCGGAAGTCCTGCGCGAGATGGGCTGCGGCAGCGGGCAGGGCTACTACTTTGGCCGGCCCGCGCCGGCGGGCGAGATTGTGGCGTTGTTTGCGGGGGACAAGTGAGTTCAAGGAAGATGACCCGTTGGTTACTTCCGAAAGTTTAAATAGCGACGGCGGGTGTTGGAATCACTTCCGACACCCGCCGCCTGTCAATGCAGTCTCCGTTACTTCTTGATGGAGTCCGGCCACCAGCCGACGGCTACGACTGAGCTCTGGCCGGAGGTGTCAGCTGCAGCAGAAATCGCTGCGGAGGCGGACATTCCAGCGGCGGCCAGCGCACCGGCGACGAGGAGTGTTGCAAGGGTCTTCTTCATTAGGACTCCTGATACGTAAGAGGCTGATGTGACTCATGTGACTTGTGGTGCAGATTTAGTATAGGGCCAAACGACACGCCGCTGTATAACGATTCGCTCTGTAATGGATGGTTTCGTGTTATCCGCGCGAAGCTTCGGAAGACCTGAGTCAATATTGCGCAGGTCTTGCTTGCGCGGTTTGTTCGTTTCCGCTCCCGCGGCAACGGATAATTGAGATATGCAACAAAGCTCCGTTTCACCCTCGTACGCTGCTGCAGAGCTGCAGGCGCGCGAACACCGGTCCAACCACGAGTTCGGGCAGGCGGCCATCGCTGCGCAGGCGGCCGCGGACATTGCCAATGCCGAAGGCGATTCGTCCTCGTGGTGGCACATGACCTTGTTCCGGGCGGAGAGCCTCCTTGCCGCCGGTGACTTCGAAGCCTGCGCGGAGGTTGCCAGTGCGCTAGTTGCTGAACCCTGGGACGGGAACTTGCAGCTTCAGGCCCAAGTGCACATCCTCCTGGCCAAGAGCCGTCAGGGCCTGGGGTTGCTCGAACAGGCCGCCGACGAGGCCAGAATTGCAGCGGACCTCATGGTTGACGAGGACGACGTCGAAATTGCAGTCAAGGCCAGGCAGGCCCTCATTGCGGCGCTTGCCGATAGTGGAAGGCTTGACGAAGCGTGGGCGGAAAGCCTCATCATGGCCGACATCATTTCGGGCGAAGTCGATGACCAGCTGGTGGGCAAGGCGTATTGGGTCATTGGGAACGTCGCGTTTCTTTGCAGCAAAGTCGCCGAGGGGCTGCACTATCACGAACTCGCCGCTGGCACCTTTTCACCGGCACGGAACCTCACTGTTTGGGCCAAATTCAACAAGGCTTCCGCTGCCATGCGGCTCGCCGCGGATGTTGCGGACGCGGACACCCTGCGTTGCATTGAACGCGCGGAACTAGCCACGGATGTCATTGGCGGCACCGAAGAAGATCACATATTGCTCAAGCTGAACCGCGGCCACTGGAATTTCCTGGCGGGGGATCAAAAATCGGCAGTCGATACTCTAGTTGACATTTTTCCGGTCCCCGAAAAGACGTCACCGCAAATATTCGGCGAGGCGTATCTTCTTCTGGGCCGGTCGCACGCCGCTTTGGGAAACGGGGCCGAAGCCCGGAAGTACCTGATGGAGGCCGCCGACTACTTTGAGAAAGCAGGAGCCTCCCAACGTGCGGAACAGGCCCTTGAATTCCTGACCGAAGTACCCTGACTTCGCACTGAACTGGACATGCTCTCCGCTGGACTTGAGGGATGGACATAATGGCAAGATGTCCACCGGCCGGGCCGAACGCTGGACATGTCCCGCGCTCGGGGCCGGGTGCGAGGGACGACTCCAGCCACCGCAACCAAGAATGGACATGTCCCGTGTCCTATGCCGCGGATCGGGAAACAGCCCTGCCGCCGCGACCAGGAATGGACATGTCCGGTGTCCTAAGCCGGGAATAGAGAACTAGCTGTACTGCCCAGGGAGGTTGGTTAAGCGGCTGATGGGCGGCTGGCCTCCGATTGCGGTGTGGGGCCTATGGTGATTGTAGTGGTGCAGCCATGCCGGGAGGGCGTTTCTGCGGGCTGATTCCGTGGCGTAGAAGCGTTGGAAGG
>NZ_JBFTKI010000033.1:0-48953 GCF_056395875.1 Arthrobacter sp. 05T45
GTCGGATGTCCCTGCAGGCGCTGGCCGAACCGGCGGTAGCCGGTCATGAGCTCATCATCGGAGACGACGCCGACGGCCTTGAAGACCGAATACAGCAGGGGAGAGGCATGGCCTTTGGAGAAGATCAGGTGATCGTTCGTGTCCAGATCCGGGTTGTCCCAGTCGTAGCGCAGATGACGGCTGACCAGGACAGCCAGCAAGTCTGCGGCCGACATGCTCGACGTCGGATGGCCGGATCCGGCGGACGTGCTGGACCGGATGGAATCCACCCGGAGCTGCGCAGCGAGTTCAGCGACCTGTGAGAGGTCCTCGCCGACGTTTTCGTGGTTTGCCGCGGGCATGGCGGTGTCCTTCGTCGATGGAACTTGCCGGATCCCTGCAGGGTCTCGCCGGAGGGAGAGTAAGTCAAGACTCTCCGCCCAACACCGGCGGGCACTGCCGGTCCGGATGCACCGGTGCACCCACGCACATCGATCCCCCCGACTGGACCCCGCGCTGCCACCCCTACCGCCATGCGGTCAGGCAGGGCCACCCGGAGTGCAGATGGCCGGCCACTGCGCCATCGAGCCTGCGACCGGCAAGCTCAATGCCGGGGCACCCCGGTCTTGCGCTGCTGCCCGTAACACCGTCAAACCCAACTTCTACGCCGGCCTGATCGGCGATGGACTCCAACGTGACCGGCGCAGCGAAGCCATCGGCATCCTCTCCGCCAACCGGCGTTCCGCCGGGCGCCCGGACCCGGTCGGCCAGTCTCCCGGCAAAGGGAATACCCGGGCGATGGTGTATGTTGCAGTTCCGTCAGAGAAGAACACCAGAAAGAGAAACACCTCAGTGGCTACTGATTACGACGAAGTACGTTCCGACGTCAAGGAATCCCAGGACAGGTCCCTGGAAGCGCTGCAGTCCGCCAGCGCACCAGATGCCCGCAGCGTCATCCGCGAACTGGACGAGACCGACGCACTGGATGAGGCCATGACCCCCGGCGGGGAGTTCGTTGCCGAGGAACTCATCGTCCAGGTCATTCCCCAAGCCAAGGACGAGTTCACCTGCTACTCCTGCTTCCTGGTCCGGCACCGGTCCCAGCTCGCGCGAGAACGGGACGGCCACCCGTACTGCATCGAGTGCGCGGGATAAGACATGCCGCAAGCTATCCGGTCGCGCAAAGGAGCGATGCTTCAAGTTCAACGCGCTCTCTCGCACCCATGCTCCGCGCGCCCTGCGCTGACATCAGATTCAGGCACGCAGGCCAGGCTGTGAGCCAAGGGCACGGCCAGCCCCAGTAGCCAGTGCTGCAGGTCAGGCTGCCAGGACTGGCGACAGGGCCGCGGACACCGCGGTGTTCTGCGTCAGGAGGCTGATCTGGTAGTCGTGCTGGCGAGGGTCGACGTGCACCGGCAGGTGATGCGACTTTGCGCACGCACGAAGCTCTCCCATGGCGTCGGAGTCAGTCTGTGCGCGCGTCACATCGAGTTCCAGCGACAGTCCTGAGGCGAGCGAGCTGGCGCGCTGGACCACGCCGTAGAGGCCATTGAGGTTCTGAACCGTCACGTGGCCCTGGACCTTGACGTGGGCCTTGGCGCCATCGAGGTCCACACGGACCAGCACCCGCAGCTTCTCGTTCACACACTTCTCCGCTCTAAAACGGGCCACCGCGCTGTGGCCCTCGACAACGATAGACGCAATGTGACCTGGATAACAACAGATCAACCTGAACAGGGCGCAACCGTGCGGAGGGACGACCGCGGCGCGCACGGCCATTAAGGACTCCGGGGCAGTGCACGGGCGCTTCCGTCCAAGTTCCGGGCGGCGAGGACAGCTTGAGGTGCGGCCTGAGGTGCCCAAGCAGGTCCGGCCAATGGCTCGGGCGAGGAACAGCCACAACTGCGCGGGTCATCACCCAGCCTCTTCGCCGCGGACGAGCCTGCCTTTGATCTTGCGGATCAGGCCGAGCTGCTGGGCGCCTTCACGCAGCAGGAGCCCGGGCACGGTCTGGTCCTCGCGGTTGCCTTTGACGATCCAGTCCCGGACCCGGTCGAGTTCGGTCATTGCCTCATGGACCTCGGCCGGCGGCCCCCATCCTCGCAGCGGTGAGGGCTAGGCCTCGGGGCCGATGCGGCGGGCGAGCCAGCGGTAAGGGGCGGTCATCGCCTCGGCGACGTCCCTGTCCACTAGTGCGGCCCGTCAAGGCCTGCCCCGGCCAGGTAGGAGCGGAACTCGCGGCGAATGCCCGGAGGCAGCCGATGCATCAGTTCTTGGAGCACTGCTGGCTGCCGGGATCCGGTCCGTTGACAGCAACGGACGGGAAGAGCAGTGCCAATTCGTGGTTGATGGCAGCGATATCCAGCTGCGCCGGCGCTGCGTTTCCGCCTCCTTCTGTCAGATTGAGATCCAAGACCGGTAACCGGTGGGGTGCAGAAAACGCCCGCTGGACCCTAATCTGACAATATTTGGTTGGCCGCCTGACGTCAGTCTGGGGTGTAGCTAACCCTGACAGGGCGTGCTGCATATGTGCGGCATGAGTAATCGGTGATATCGGACTCCTAAAAGGCCTGGTCCTCGGTGGGCGAAGGGAATCAATCGTGGTGAGCAGCCTTCTCACGCTTAGATCATGGAAATGCAGCGGCGGTTTTACTGTGGTCGTTTCCGGAGGAGAAGCACCGCCAGGTCGCGGACTACGGCGTCGATGGAAGCCCTACGGCTTGCGTGCTTCGCGCCGGCGGGCTTTTCGTGGCGTGCTGGTACCGGTGTTTGTTCGCCGGTTGGCTGAGAAATCCGGCCTACATCGGTATGGATGGGGTAGTAAAAGATGAGGTCGGTGCTCCGTCGACGGATGGGGATCTCGGGTGGCAGCGTGGGCTCCAAATGTTCTGGGCCGTCGTGGCAGTGTTGGACCGCACACGGGTACATCACGCCCAAGAGGGCCACGCTGTATTCCTGGGCACGATAGTGCTGCGCCGCCCAGTGGGTCGTGGAGAAATAGCTTGCGCCACTGCGCAATGCTCCCTTCCTGGCAAGGGCCCTCATTGTGTTCCTTTCTGACATCACGATTGTTCAGCTGTCCCTGACCGTGGGTTGACGTGGTTATTGGAGCGAACAGGCTTGGGGAAATCTCTTCGGCTGCCTTGGAGTTCCAATGCCGGCGGGCTCGTCCTCATTTTTCACCAGTTTGGCCCCGTCACCTCGCAGCTCCGGCGTCCGTGCCCACGACGGCGCTGCTGGCGGCATGGTTCCTCATACGGTCCGCCAGCACGTTGCTCTGGAACGTCAGAGTTCTTTGAGAACCGTTGCCAGGCGCGCGTGCCCTACCTCAATCCTTTCTGGGGTTTGCGATGCGCAGCAAAGTCGAAGTGCATTGCCGAAACTTCCGGAAACCGAGAAGGCGCGACCCGGGATGAAGGCTACGCCTTGGGCAACTGCAACCTCGAACAGTTTTGAAGTGTCAATCGCGTTGTTGAAGGTGACCCATAGGAAGAAGCCGCCCTCTGGATTGGTCCACGTGGCTAGTGCCGTCGGCCCAGGGAATGTTAATGGCGGAGACTGAAGGCGTTGACATGTCATCCTCTTTTCTTGTGGCGGCTATTGAGCTGTGTATCCGCCGTCTATGGGCAACGAGGTGCCGGTGATGTAAGAGGCTTCATCCGAGGCCAGATATGCCACGGCTCCGGCCACGTCGCTTGGAAGTGCAAGCCGTTTAAGGGGGATTTGGTCAACAACCCTTGCTTCGGCCGCTGCTGGATCTGCATGCGTTTCCAGCCACTCGTCGTATAGCGGTGTCTTTGTCATGCCTGGGGCAACGGCGTTTACTCGGATGTTGTAGGGGGCTAGGTCCACGGCTGCAGCCTTCGTCAGCGCCAGCATTGCTCCCTTGCTGGCGCTGTAAATCCCCATGGTGGGCACTCCGATTGAGGCCAAACGTGAAGTGATGTTGATGATCGATCCGCCAGTGTCCTGCATGGTTCGGGCGGCCGCTTGCAGAAGGCGGATGGCAGCGAAAGTGTTGACTTCGAAGACTTCTCGGATCTCCTTGTCGGGAACTAACAGAAGGTCTCCCGTATGATCGACCGCGGCGTTGTTGACCAGCACGTCGAGTCGACCAAAGCGTGAAACTGCTGCGGAGGTGAGGGCATTGCCTGATTCTTCGTCTTTGATGTCCGTGGAATAGAAGTGCAGATGGGAACCGAGTGCCGCTTCAAGTCGTCGCCCTCGCTCGATTGACCGCCCGGTTGCCAGCACCTGGGCTCCTTCGGCTACCAGTCTGCGGGCGATTGTTTCCCCGATACCGGAAGTAGCGCCTGTGACCAACGCGACTTTGCCCGCTAGGCGGGCGTTGGAAGTTGATTGCGATAGCACTTTGAATCCTCTCGTAGGCACATTTCGTGCGTGCCAGATGTCTTCGCCTCCGCTTTCCAAGCATTCCCTATCGTTTGGTGCTCTTCCGGGGTACAGGTTTTGATTCCTTAGATGCGATGGCCGCAGTTGACTGCTACGAGTACGCGCGCACTGTCGACTGTGTTTGGAGTGGGCAGGCTGGTCCCTGCTCACCGTCAGGAAGAGGCCGTGTTTGTACCGCTGCGGGTAATTTCCAGTGCCTGGGCGGCCAGTGTCAGGTGTTCGGGAGGAATGGCCGCCACCAGGCCGCCGAAGTTGTCTGCGTTGCGCCCGTCCTCGAGGACAAAGACGCGTACCACTTTGGGTTCGTCTACCTGCTGCCCAGGTTTCGCTGGAACCCGAGGCCACGTCCGGTGAGAATGACCACTCCTTTGTTACACGGTGCCGATAAGGGCCCATGTGTCGGGGAAAGGGGGAGGACCGCTAGGAGTGTCAGGTGGCGTCTGAGCCGTTGTGGTTCGTTGTCAGGAGAAGGAATCGAACCCTGAAGTACAGGGGCAGGCAACGAACAGAGTGGGAAACCGGGATTTGCAGCAGTCGGTTTGGCTCTGTGATGGGCAGCGGAAGGCCGGCAATTGGGTGCACGGCCGCCGGGCGGCGGTCTGCTTCGGCGGTCTGCTTCGGATTACCCGTGGAGGCGATTTTTATCCTTTGACCTTTATTTAGTGGGGATTGCTGAGGACCTGCGCTCCGAGGGGTCGCCTCAATCAGCTCGTGTATTCCAGGATGCTGATCAATTGCCTGAAGCCCGCGGCGTGTGCCCGGCTGAGTTCGAGTGCAACCGGCTGCGGGCAAGAGGAAAACTTCGCTATTACCGTGTCGCTGACGGGGTCAATCCAAATGAATTGGCCGTGGATGCCTGCAGCGTAGACCGTGCCTCGGCTATCTCCGGGGACCCACCACTGGTTCCGGTAGGAGCCGTTGGGGTGGACTTTCTGGTAGCCGGTTCCTCTGGCCAGTTGCGGGTCTCCGCCGCGCATCGTGTCGTTGATCCACCATGATGGGACGACCGTTTGCCCGCTGGCTTTCCCCTCGTCCAGCATGAGCTGTCCGATCTTGGCCAAGTCTCGTGCGGTACAGGCGATTCCTCCGTTCGCAAATGCGAAACCACCGGAATCAGTGGTGATGAGTGCATCATCGAGTGTCCCAAGCTGGGACCACAGTTCGTCGGAGACGACTTCGGCGTATCGCTTGCCGGTGACGTTCTCGATGATCCATGCCAGCACGTCTGTACCGGCTGAGCAGTACTGAAATGATCGGCCGTGTTCTCCGACAGCTTGGAGGAGCGTGAGGAATTCGTAAGTGTCCTCTGGGTCTGTTTCGAGCTTGGGGCGCCAGCCGGCGATCCTATCCTGCTGCTGGACTTCAGCGGCCGCGTCCAGGTAGTTCTCGCTGTACCGGACTGCGGCGGTCATGTCGAGTACTTGGCGGACCGTCGCGTTCCCGTAGGCGCTTCCCTTCAGCGGCGGGACGTAGTGGTGGACAGGCTGTTGCGTGTCTATGAGTCCCCGGCCCACCAAAATACCCATGGTAAGCGCGCAGACGGATTTGGAAACAGACATCAGGACGTGCCGGTCGTGCGGCTGGAAAGAGCCAAAATAGCGTTCCAGGACCAGTTTCCCGTGTTGAAGTACGACGATGGCATCTGTGTGCGTGGATTCCAGGAACTCCTCAACGCTGTGCCACCTCTCCGCGTGTTCCGGTGTGGCTGACTCACTTCCAGTAGAGGGCTCGGATGCTCTGCCTCGACGGATCGTTGCGGTAGTGATGAGTTCGCTGATGTGAGCGAAGCCCCAGCGATTGAATGGGCTTTCCTGCCAGTTGTCCAGGGTGACGTGCTCATTGAAGTCCTGGCCGGCATAGCGGTCGATCTTGCCGGGGCTGGTCAGAAGGGAACCATTTGCTGTTGTCTCTAGCATGTCTAGTCGCTGCCTTGCGTGGTGAGGGTGGGGAGGGCGTGGGAGTCTGCCAATTCGGGCCGGCCGCGCCCTGGGGCTGCCTCGAGGAGTCTGCGGGTGTAGTCGTGCTGTGGATCTGTGAAGATCCGTTCGGCTGGTCCGCTTTCTACGATCTTTCCGGTCTTCATGACAGCCACCTCATCGCTGAGATAGCGGACGACGTCCAGGTCGTGGGAGATGAGCAGATATGTGAGCCCTTTTTGTTGCTGCAGGTCCTGGAGCAGGTTCAGAATCTGGGCTTGGACGGAAACATCAAGGGCGCTGGTGGGTTCGTCCAGGATCAGGAGACGGGGAGAGGTGGCCAGGGCGCGTGCGATGCCGACGCGTTGGCACTGTCCTCCGGAGAGCTGGTGCGGGAGCCGATGGGCGTGCCCGGCTCCCAGCCCGACCTCGTCCAGCAGATTGTTTATTCTTGCTTGGAGGGCCTGCCCTGTCAGGGCAGTGTGGGTCCGGAGGGGCTCTGCCACTGAAGCGCCGATAGTCATTCGTGGATTCAATGATGCCACTGGATTCTGAAGTACTATTCCCATCCGGGAACGGATGGTCCGCAGTGCCTTGGGTCCGAGTTTGCCGAGGTCATGTCCTTCAAAGACAGCTCGCCCGGATGTTGGGCGCATCAGCTGCATGGCGCAGCGGGCGAGGGTACTTTTGCCGGAGCCGGACTCTCCGACAAGGCCGTAGACCGTACCTTCCTTGATGCTGAGGGAGACGTCGTCGACTGCGGTGAAGACTCGTCTGTGGTGCGGGAACGTTTTGACGATGTTTTCGAGCGTGAGAACGTTGGTCATAGTTCGCCTTCCTGGAGGCAGGCGACTGCCTGGTGTGGCCCGGTCTCGGTGAGCAGCGGGTCGGTGAGCGAGCAGTCGGTGACTGCATGTGAGCAACGGCTTCTGAAGGCGCACCCGGTGAGGGATAGGAGGTTTCCCGGCACTGTTCCAGAAATAGCGTTCAGTCGCTGGCCGTGGGTTCGCCCTGCTGGGAGGGCGCCCAAGAGGCCGCGGGTATATGGGTGGCGTGGATTGTTCATGACCGCTTCCACAGGTCCGGTTTCGATCACCCTGCCTGCGTAAAGGACCGCCACGCGGTCACAGACATCGCGGATGATGCCAAGGTTGTGGCTGATGAGCAGCACACCGAACCCGAACTTGTGTCGGAGTTCGTCAATGAGGACCAAAATTTGCCGGGCAACAGTAACGTCAAGAGCCGTTGTGGGCTCATCCAGGATCAACAGCCGGGGCTGGCGTAGCAGAGCCATGGCAATCATGGCCCGCTGCAGCATCCCGCCGGACAATTGGTGCGGATAGCTGCGGTAGACCCGTTCAGGGTCCGGAAGGCCGACCAGGCTTAGGTGACGTATGATTTCAGCTTTGCCTTCGGCCCTCGAGATATGCCGGTGCCGGGCCAGGACATCGCTGAGTTGGCGGCCAAGCGTGAAGACGGGGTTGAAGGCAGTCCCGGGGTTCTGGAATACGATGGCCGCCGAGCCACCTGGTTCTGACGAGGCCTGTAAGGGATCGTTGCCGATGGTCACTTGCCCCGTGCGCCGTGCACCGCGTGGAAGGATCCCCAAGGCTGCGAGTCCTGTCAGGGACTTGCCGCACCCCGTTTCCCCCACCAGGCCGAGGATTTCACCGGCGGAAACATCGAGGTCTATCCCGCGGACGGGGCGGTTGGTAAGCTTTCCCCGGTCGGTGAATTCGACGTTGAGGTCGCGGATGCTAAGTACATGTGTCATCGCTTTACCTGCCTGGGGTCAAGGAGGTCGCGCAGCGAATCTCCGAGGAGGTTGAATCCCAGGACGGCCAGAAAGATGGCCAGCCCCGGAAAGGTGGCTATCCACCAGGAACTGAATATGAGCCCGCGCCCTTCGGCGACCATCAGGCCCCAGTCTGGCAGGGGCGGTTGCGTTCCAAGGCCGATGAATGCCAGGGACCCGGCGGCCAGGATCACAGTGCCGATGTCGACGGTGGCTTGGACGAGGATGGGCGTCATGCAGTTGCGAAGTACATGGCGGCTGATGATGAGCAGTTGCGGAATGCCCATGGCGCGGGCTGCTTCGACATAGGAGCGTTCCCGAAGGGATTTTGCTTCCGCTCGTACAAGGCGCGCATACCAGGGCCACCAGCTGATGGCCAAGGCGATGCCGGCGTTGGTGAGGCTGGGCCCAAGGATCGCAACGGTCACCATGGCCAGGAGCAGAGGCGGGAAGGCCTGGAAGATCTCGGTCACACGCATCAAGGCTTCGTCGAGCCAGCCACCGCGATATCCGGCGACAGCGCCGAGGGGAATGCCGATGAGGGCCGCGGCCGCGACAACGACGGCAGAGATGGTCAGCGCCGGGTTCGCGCCCATGATGATGCGGCTGAGGACGTCACGACCGAGTTGATCGGTGCCGAGCCAGTTCAAGGCGTTGGGAGCGAGGTTTCGGTCGGAGGCATTGGTCGCCCCCATGCCCTGATCAGGGAAAGGTGCCAGCCATTGCCCAAAAACAGCAAGGATTACGACAAGGACTATGATCATCGCGCCAACAGCGGCCAAACGGTCACGGCCCAGGGTCTGTTTAAGTAGTTTGATCGGTTTGAGGGTGGCCTGTTCTCCGGCCGGCCCGGAACGGGTCGGGGCGGAGATTTGGGTCGTGGGGCTCATGACATGCTCACTCTGGGGTCGATTCGGGATTGCAGGATGTCCACCAGAAGGTTGGCCAGCAGGTATGCTGTGGCGCCCATGAGCGTAATTGCTATGATGGCTGGGTAGTCCACTGCAAGCATGGAAGATGTAGCGAACTGCCCAATTCCTGGCCAGTTGAAGACAGCTTCGACGAAGAATGTTCCGGTCAGGGCGTAGGCGGCAGCCATTCCGGCGATAGACAGGACTGGTGGTAGAGCATTTTTCAGGGCCAGGCGCCAACGGATGGCGGTCTCCCTCAGACCGTAGGCCCTGGCGGTGAAGATGTAATCCTGGTTCATGACATCGAGCATGGCGGCCCTGGTCATTCGTGCAACGAGTCCGAGGGGATATGCGGCCAAGGTGAGGGCCGGCAGTATCACGTGCTGCAACCCATCGGTGAAGGCCACGCCGTTGCCGGTGATCATGCTGTCTAACAGGGGAAGCCCGGTCACGTGAGAGATGGGGTTGGAGTATTTGATGGAGTTGCTGAATTGCCCAGTGGCCGGAAGTATGCCCAGCCCCCCAACGAACAACAGTTGAAGGAGCAGTCCGAGCCAGAAGGCGGGCACGGAAATCCCTCCGATGGAGAGGAAACGGATTGCTCCGTCGATGAATCCGCCGGGACGGCGGGAGGCAACAACGCCCAAGATGACCCCTGCCGAAACAGCAAGAACCATGGCAAACCCGATGAGTTCCAATGTGGCTGGGAGGCGGGTGAACAGCTCATCCAACACGGGGCGTTTTGTGGCCAGAGACTGGCCCCAGTCCCCGGTGATCAGCTTTGCGACGTAGTCGAAGTACTGTTCGAGGATCGGACGGTTAAAGCCGAGGTGCTCCCGGACCCTGTCCAGCTCGGCTGGGGGCGCCTTCGGGCCGGCGTAGATGACGGCCGGGTCGCTGGGAACGATGCGGGCAAGGATGAAGACGATCGCGGTAAGCACGGCGAGAACCAGCACCGAGGTGATGAGCCGCCGGGCGACGAAACGCAACATGGTTCTCCTTTTCTTGATTGGTGTGGCGGGATGGGCGGGCAGGGCAAGGGCCCGGGCTTTGTTGGTGCAGCCCGGGCCCCTGCCTGCGTCGAATCGTTTAGGCGGCGCGTTTGATGGGGGCGAAGAAGGCCGTGAACGGGTAATTTTCGTTGTAGGGGGGAACTTCCAACCCGGCCGGAACGACTGAGACTGTGCGCGCATCGTAGAGGAATGCGGCAGGTGCTTCCCTATAGAGGAGGTCCATGGCTTCCTTATAAATGCCCTGGGCTGCGTCCCTGTCCGTTCCCGTCAAGGTTGCCGCCTTGTCAACCAAATTGTCGTACTCCGGGGACTTCCAATAGCTCAGGTTGAAGGATGGCTTTTCGCTGGAATGGAACAGCGTCGTGAGATTGTCGCTGCCGGCGTCGCTGTAAGTCGGCCAGTAGTTAAGTACAAAGATGTCCTGGGCGCTCTGAGGATCAGCCTTTGCGCTGTCCCATTGCTGGTTGAAAAGTTCGGCTTTCACGTCCAGCTTCACACCGATTTTGGCGAAGGCGTCCTTGATCAGCGGCACGAACCGTGCTTCCGCGGGATTCTCGGAGGCGTAGGTGAGTTTGAGGTTCATGCCGTCGGCATGACCAGCTGAGGCCAATAGTTGCTTGGCCTTTTCCAAGTCCTGGGAGTACTGCGGGACGTCCTGGCTGTAGGGGAAGATGCCGCTGGGAGCAGGGCCGTGGGACTGCGTGCCGTAGCCCTGCCCGCCGATGTCAATGATCTCTTTGTACGGAATCGCGTAGCTGAGCGCGCGGCGGACCTCCGGGTCGTTGAGTGGTGCGCGGCTCGTGTTAAACATGGCCAGGAAGTTGAACGGTGAGTTGAAGTCTTTCACCGTGAACTTCGGATCGCTGGCCAGGGTCTTGACGTTTTCCAAGGGAATGTTGGTCGCGTAGTCCACCTCACCTGCGGTCAGCATCTGCTGGGCCGTGACTGCATCCGGGGTGATAGAGATGTCGACAAAGTCGACGTGCGATGCAGCCTTTTTGTTCCAGTAGCCGTCGTACTTCTTCAGCACGACCTTAGAGCCGGGCTTGTAGGAGTCGATGGTGTAGGGGCCGGAGCCCGCGTCGATTCCGGCCTCGAAGTACTTGTCATTCTTGGCGGATGCGGCCAGGGCCTTCGGGGCAACGATCCAGGCGCCGTAGGTCGAGGAGGCGACGAGGTCCATCGGCGCAGCGTACTTCAGCTGCAGCGTGACAGTGGAGTCGTCCGGGGCGGTAACGCTCTCCACCGGTGCCCAGATGAAGGATGCGGCTGCATGGTCCCTGGCAGCGTCGATGCTGGCTTTGACCGCCGCGGCATTGATCGGCTCGCCGTCGTGGAAGGTGGCTCCGGAGCGGATCTTGAATGTCCAGGATTTTCCGTCGGCACTGGCGCTCCAGGACTCGGCTATTGCCGGGGAATACGCTTCTGCGGAACCTGCAGGGTTCTTCCAAAGCAGGGGTTCGTATATGTTGCCCATGTAGAGGGCTTCGGTGGAAAACGAACGAACCGGATCCCACGTAGTAATGGCTGCAGATGCGGCCACAGAGAAAACGTCGGGGCCGGAAGAAGCTTTGGGTGCGGCAGGACTGCATCCCGCCGCGCTAAGGGCAACGACGGCGGCTGTGGCCGTGACAAGCACAGTCCGAGCCGGGTGTGGAAATGAGAGTGCCAACAGAGACTCCTTGAAGAAGGGAGGAAAGTGTGACGAGTCTAACTAAGCGCGACTATGCCTGGGAAATGCCTATGATGAGTAAAACTCATACCTTGGAGGCATAGTGGACTTGAGGCACCTGACATATTTCCTGAGCATCGTTGATGAAGGATCAATCAATGCTGCGTCACGCTCTTTGAGGGTGGCCCAACCATCCTTATCCCGGCAGCTTCGCTCCTTGGAGCAGGACCTGGGACTCACCCTCTTCGATAGATCAGGAGCAAAATTGTCGCTGACCGCGGCGGGCACTGCGTTTCTGCCCATCGCCAAGGACCTGGTCACCCGCGCCGCCCAGGCCAAATCATCCGCACGGGCGATGGCCGGAGGTTCGGTGCAACGGCTTACGATAGCGGCAGCCTCTGCCACCATCGCCGACATCATCGCCCCTTTCATTGTTTCGCAGGGGCCCGATGGAGTCCTGACCAATGTTGTCGAGGCGACCCCCGAGTTTGTCTACCATGCGCTGCAGGAGGGTAAGGCTGACTTAGCTCTGGGAACAAAGCCACCACCATCCGAGCTCAAATCGGTTGTAGTTGGCAGGGCGTTCCTTTGGGCCCAGTGCAACGCCAAACACCCCCTTGCCGGGAGGGAGAAAATCAGCCTCCAGGAACTCGTCCAATGGCCTCTCATAACCATGACAGCCGATTTTGGTGTCCGCACAATGTTCGACGATGCTGTTAGCACTGAGCGCCTGACCTACACGACCGGATTTGAAGTACGCTCCGCCCGGATCGGCCAAGCCTTGGCAGCCGCCGGCAAAGGCATCTGCGTACTCTCGGATGATCCGAGTTTTGGGGTGCACGCCATGCCCATCACTCATCGGGGAAAGGACCTCGTGTTCACTCTCTTCGGCGTCTGGAATCCGCTGCATTTCGCCGCGCCTGCCATAAGGGAGTGCCTGCAGAACCTTTCACGTTTCACCTCGGAGCTGTACCCCGCCGCTCGAATGTAGAAGGGATGCAATCCTCAACTCTCGGCCCTGGTGGTTGACCGGCCCCCGAACCCTGATTGCTAAGGGCTCACGGGATTCGCGGGGCGTGGCTCCAGGGGCAGTGGCCATCGACAGGAGCTCTCGAAGCTACTTCCGCTCCCTGGAAAATGCCGATACCGGACCTATCGCGAACTGGGGGAGTGATCGAACCAGGCACTCTTCGCGCGCAGGAGGCTGGGTGCGAGAGCCTGGCTAGTCTTCCTGGACTTCTTTCAGGACCGCACGCGCAGCTGCCGCGTCGTGAAGCTCGGCAGGTACTTCTCCTGTTCTTCGATCTTCCGGCGGTAGAAGCCGTGGGCGGCCTGTTTTGTGATCCCCAGCGATTCGCGGATCTGGGCCCACGTCGGTCCGGATACCGCGACATCCTTTGGGGTCAACGACCTTCGAGGACTGCATCGCCGGAGCATACCGACGCACCGGGGTGCGCGCCCGATGAGTGGCGCCCGTCAACTTGCGTGTGTCCGCTGTTGCTCGGGGAGTCAGCTGAGCTGCAAGTTGTTGCCGGTCTTGGCTTTGACCATGTTCGTCGCGTAGCTGATCAGGAATTCGTACTCGTCTTCCGGCGTCAGGTCGCCGAGGAGTACATCCATAACGAGGCCGTCCTCGAGGGCTACGAAGCTCCGGGCCAAGAATCCGGCTGGCGCTGAGAGGGTGAAGGCATCCTCCTGCGCGCCTCGTTCCAGGATCCCTTTGTAAAGGTTCGTTTGACGCTCCACGAACGCCATCTGCTGCCGAGCGGCTGCCTCGTTGCGCAGATAAACTGGGATGAGTTCCACGAGGATCCGGGAAGCGGTTTCGCTTTCCCCGGGCCAAGGTACGCCCGAGTGGATGCAGGCCCTCAGTTGCGCTTCAGGGTCTCTTTCGGCTTTGATGCGGGCCTCCCGGCGGTCACAGTACTCCGTAACTCCTTGATGGAAGACCTCGCTGAAGAGCTCGTCGACGTCCCGGTAGTAGTACAGCACCGCAGCCGGGGTGACGCCCGCTTCGTTGGCAATGTCGGAAAGGCGGGCCGCTGATGACCCTCTGTCCAGCAGGACTCGTCCTGCTGCTGCTACGAGTTGATCCCGGCGGGCTGTCTGATTCCGTGGTCTTGCCATGCTCACCATGCTTTCACACTGGCCTCGAAGTGACCCTTGACACACCCAGGTTCGTTAATTATTCTTTAATTAATCTTTAGTTAATGAAATCTCCCACGCTAGGAATGCTACCGTCATGACTCGACTTCTCCCTCTGGCTCTTGTGCAATCACCCGCCGAGACCTTGACTGATTTTGCTGCTGGTCTCGAGCGAAGGGTCAAAGCGCATGCCGTCGCCGACCTTTTCGTTTACCCGGAGCTTCACTTGAACACGGTAGATTCTGCCGGGTTTGTGGACCGGCAGGCCTACATGGACGCCTCGGCAGAACCTCTTGATGGCCCACGCGGCCGTACCCTTGCTGAGCTCGCAGGAGACCTTGGGATCTGGCTTTTGCCTGGCAGCGTGCTTGAACGTGGTACGGACGGGCATATCTACAACACCGCCGTTGTCTACTCTCCACAAGGAAAAGCAGTAGCCGCGTACCGAAAGATCTTTCCCTGGAAGCCCTATGAGACCGTTTGTTCCGGTAAGGACTTCGTGGTTTTCGACATGACCGGCTACGGCCGCGTCGGGTTGTCGATTTGCTACGACGCCTGGTTCCCCGAACACAGCAGGCACCTGGCCTGGATGGGGGCAGAACTCGTCCTCAATGTTGTCCAGACCCCGACCAACGATCGTGTGCAGGAAGTTGTTATCAGCCAGGCCAACGCAATCGTGAACCAGAACTTCGTCGCCAGTGTGAACGCCGCGGGCCCCCACGGGGTCGGACGTAGTCTTCTGGTTGACCCTGAAGGCCGCGTGCGAATTTCGGCAACCGGGCCCGAAGACGCGACATTGGTCGATGTCATCGACCTGGACCAAGTAGGGAACGTCCGCCAATATGGCACAGCGGGCGTCACCCGCCCCTGGGACCAGTTCGCTGAAAACGACGACGCAATTCCATTGCCGCTCTACGCCGGCCAGCTTGATCCCCGCCTGTGGCGGCAGACCAACGCCCAGTCAACCCTGACCAACCTCAGCACTGCCCCAGCCCAAGGAACTCCCCATGTCCGCTGAGAACATTAAACTTACCCCCAAGCTGTCCCTGCTGTCGGTCGTCGTGTTCGGCTTGGCCTATATGGCTCCGGGAATCGTAATGACGATCTTCGGTATCATCTCCTCCACCAGCGACGGAACAGCCCCGACAGCATTCGCCCTCGCCACCGTCGCGATGCTGCTGACGGCCCTGAGCTACGCGAAAATGGCAAAGATCTTTCCGAACTCGGGATCGGCCTACGTGTATGCACGACGGCTCCTCGATTCCCGTGTCGGTTTCCTCGTCGGGTGGGCAATCCTCCTCGACTACCTCTTCCTTCCCACCGTGGCCTGGCTGTTCCAATCGTTCTACCTTGCAGCGCAGTTTCCCGGCATCCCCGTCTGGGCCTGGCTCGCTCTCAACGCAGGACTGACAACGATCATCAACGCCACGGGCATCGTGCTCGCTGACCGTGTCAATAAAACGCTGACCCTTCTGGTTGTTACCCTCATCGGGATCTTCATCGCCTACTGCCTGGCCTACCTCGGCGGAAACCCACCCGCGTCGTTCACAGACCCCTTCTGGAACAATGCCACGACGGTCGGCGGCGTCGCTGCCGCAGCCGCTATCGCGGCCTACGCCTTCCTGGGATTCGACGCCGTCAGCACACTCAGCGAAGAAACCAAAAACGCCCAGCGCAACATTCCCCGCGCGATCCTCCTGACCGTCCTCGTCGGCGGAATAATCTTCGTCGTGGTCTCCTACATCATGCAGCTCGTTCACCCAGGCGGAGACTTCGAGCACGCAGCGACCGCAGCATACTCCATGCAGGTCCTCGTCGGCGGGCAGTTCTACGCCAACATCACCAACATGCTCTTCATCATCGGCGGGTTCGCATCGGGCCTCGCCATCCAGGCCAGCACCAGCCGACTCCTCTACGTCATGGGCCGCGACGGAGTCCTACCCCGCAGGCTCTTCGGACGCCTCCACCCCCGAACCAAAACGCCCATCTTCAACCTGGTCCTCGTCGGTGCCGTGGCCATGCTGGCACTGAACATCTCCTTGGAAACCGCAACCTCCTTCATCAATTTCGGGGCCTTCCTGGCATTCACAGCCGTCAACCTCTGCGTCATCGCCTACTTCATTCGAAACCGCCGGCAAGGCAAAAAGCTTTCGGTCATTGGCTTCATCGTCCTACCAATACTGGGCGCCGCCGTCGACATCTACCTTCTAACCCAGCTCAGTCCCATCGCCATCACCATCGGCCTCTGCTGGATCGGTCTGGGCGTTGTTTATCTAACCTTCCTCACTAAAGGATTCCGCAAGGAACCACCAGAGATGCGTCTCCACGACCGCGACGGCCAGCCGGACGAACCCACCAAGGAGGTTCAGCACCCAAACACTGACGACACGCGGTCAGCCAAGCAGAATGCCACCCAGGCGCCGCGCACCGAAATCTAAAACCCCGAGGAGCCATAAGGACGGGCCCGGACACCAGCCTCCAGGCCCGTCCCTGTGTGTGGCGTACGCGATCTCAAGAAGCGGGACCTTGTCAGCTTCATTTGCCACCGTTCCCTTGTCACGGTGGGGTGCTCTCCAAAGTCCGTACCGTTCCGAGTGACAACCCACTGCATCCCGGGCCGCGAACCGCAACCCGGGATGCAGTGCAAGTTCGGGGGCAAACCCCCGGTCACGAGCAATCCGATCGGGCGAGTCGGCCATCACTGAAAACCATTTCTTCGTCCCCAACAGCCGATTCGCTACGTGCCCACATCATGAGCATCAAATCAAAGACGATATAAAGAGCAAATCAGGAGTCCAATGATCACCACGATCGAGGCCGACCGCTACTTCCACATCACAGGCCTATCCCCGACGGAAATCGCAGACAGTATCAACACGGCTGTAGAGATGGCCCGTGACCACTCGATGACTGAAGGATGGCAGGGCATTCTCGTCACCCGCCACGGACCTGACAATTACACAGTGAACCTCAGCGCTGACGTTCCCTACGGAGTAACAGTGGAACGGGACCTGCCCAACAGCAACAAGCCCTAAAAGTGGGGACGCCGGGAGTGTCCGTTTAACGGTGGATCCGCGGTTGGCATTCAATTGATTCTTCCTTCGAAGAAGATGGCAAAGGCGTTCAGTGCCGGCTTCCACCGTGTGGCCCATCGTGCCCTGCCTTTGCCCTTCGGGTCCAGCGCCCTGGTCGCCAGATACAGGCACTTCAAGGCCGCCTGCTCGATGGGGAAATGGCCCCTGGCCCGGATCGCGCGCCGGTAGGGGGCGTTGACGGATTCAATGGCGTTCGTGCAATGCCGATAATGGACCTTTCGTCGAGCAATGCGTGGCAGGGGAGAGGCTGCGTAATTACCAGTAACGATCAGCCCGTCCATGGCGTAGTATTCGCTATCGGCCGCAGGACGGACTCACAGACTCCGGTAGTGACAGGCTCAGTTACCTTTGCCAGGCCGGCAGAACAGTTGAGCAGAACGATTGTGCAGACAGTGTCTGCACAAAATGCCCCGTTCCTGACGGGGAGCGGTGCCGAGCATCAGCTGTGAATTGCATTGTTGATGCGGTTAACGGGCTACGTCGTCGTTGAGCTCAGGACGGCAAGTTCCAGCCCGAATACGCTGGCAAGCTCAACTTCTACGTCTCACTCGTCGATGACGTGCTCCCAGAGGCGCACGCCATTTGCTACCCGCGCGGTCATGGGCGGGCTGTGAAAGACTCGACTTTTGCGGGGTCCCGTTCAATGACGGGGTCCAGGATGTGGTCGACCTGTGCCAGCAGGGCGGGGTCCAGTTTCACTCCGGCTGCGGTTGCGGTGTCTTTGAGCTGGTCCGGGCGTGAGGCTCCGACGATGGCTGCTGAGACGTTGGGGTTTTGCAGTACCCAGGCGACGGCGAGTGCGGGCATGGACAGGCCGGCGTCCGCGGCGAGCGGTTTGAGCTGCTGGACTCGGGTGAGGATGTCGTCGGTCAGGTAGCGGTTGTCTGACTTGAGCTTGCCGTTCCCGCCTGTGAAGCGGGATGCTGCCGGGGCTTCTTGGCCGGGGACGTATTTTCCGGTCAGGACGCCCTGGGCCATGGGTGACCAGCAGATCTGTCCCAGGCCCAGCTCCTCGCAGGTGGGGACGACTTCTTTTTCGATGACCCGCCAGAGCAGGGAGTACTGGGGCTGGTTGGAGATGAGGTGGATGCCCAGTTCCCGGGCGAGGGCGGCGCCGGCGCGGATTTCGTCCACGGTCCATTCGGAGACGCCGATGTACAGGGCTTTTCCTTGCCTGACGACGTCGGCGAAGGCCTGCATGGTCTCTTCCAGCGGCGTCTCGTAGTCGTAGCGGTGGGCCTGGTAGAGGTCCACGTAGTCGGTCTGCAGCCGCTTCAGGGAGCCGTTGATGGATTCCATGATGTGCTTGCGGGACAGCCCGCGGTCGTTCCGGCCCTCGCCGGTGGGGAAGTAGACCTTGGTGAAGATCTCGACGCTTTCGCGCCGCACACCGGCTAGCGCTTCACCGAGCGTGTTTTCTGCCCGGGTGCCGGCGTAGGCGTCGGCGGTGTCGAAAGTGGTGATGCCCAGATCCAGGGCCTGCCGGACGCAGGCCGTGGCGGCGTCCTGGTCGATCTGCTCACCGTGGGTGACCCAGTTTCCGTAGGCCAGTTCGCTGATGTACATCCCGGATGAACCAAGTTTGCGGTATTCCATGCTGGTGCCTTTCATATCTGGTTTGCTGCGGCCGTATTGCAGTGTGCGGCTGCGTCGTGTGGGACGCCGGCCTATACCAGGGGCGTGATCCTCAGGCTCTCGAATGTGGCGGAGCCGCCGTGGGCGTAGATGGAAACTCGGGTGCTTGTTTCGTCCGGGAAGATCAGGTCCGTAAGCACCAGTTCGCCGTGTTGGGCGAAGACCTCGACGGAGCAGTGGTCGACGTAGATCTTCAGGCTGTATCGGCCGTCCCGGGCGCTGATGGGGGCGGTGTCGACGGAGGCGAATCCACCGTGGAAGCCGGTGTCACCAGAGGCCGTCCGGTCGAGGATGAGGCGGCCCTGGGCGGGGTTGATGCCGATTCGGGTTCCTTCCGTGCCGCTCCCGCGAACGACGAGGCCGAATTCTTCGGCCGTCCCGGCCGTGAACTCGGCTTCAATGAGCTGAACCGTGCCCGTGGCGGCTGGGATCGGGCGTGTTTCCCCGGCCAGATGGACGGGGCCGTCCTGAACAGCCGGCTCCTGATCGCTGCATACGGCTTCCTCTACGACGTTCTGGACTAATCTGGTGCGGCCGCCAACTGTGGCCAGGGAGAGTTCCCGGGGCAGAGACATGGGGCTCCGCCAGGGTGAAGTCGGGATCTGATTGGCATAGTCCCAGTTGTTCATCCAGCCGATCATGATCCGCCTGCCGTCGGGGGCGTCACTGAAGGAGACGGCGGCATAATAGTCCCGTCCCCAGTCCAGCCAGTTGTACTCCTGAAGGCGGTCGGGGTCCTGCTCCCCGCTGGTGATGATGGAGTCGGAGGTGAATTGGACGCCGTCGAAGTCTCCTGTGAAGTATTGCCCGGCTGAACCGCCGTTCGGGCCGCCGGGATTCAGATTCACCGTCAGAACCCATTTCATCTCCAGTGGATTGCCGTCCACCGGCAAAGCAAACAAGTCCGGGCATTCCCAGATTCCGCCTGTGGCGTTGACGGGGCCGAAATCGCTAAGGTGTTCCCAGGTTTTCAGGTCATCGGACTTGTGGAGGACTACTTTGTAGTCGTGGGCTTCGACGGCCGCCATCACCCAGTAGGAGCCGGCCCCGCCGTCATAGCGAAAAACCTTGGGGTCACGGAAGTTGGCCGAGTTGCGACTGAGCACGGGATTGCCCGCGTATTTTTTCCAGGTGAAGCCGCCATCCAGACTGTAGGCCAGCGACTGGGCCTGGACGCCGTGCAGCGGCGAGGCTTCCTTGTAGGCGCTGGTGTAAATGGCCACCAGCGGGGGCGCCGATTCGGTGCCGAACCCGCTGCAGTTTTGGCTGTCGAACACGATGCTGCCGGAGAAGATGTCCTCCTGCTCGTCGCAGGCAATCGCGACAGGCTGTTCGGTCCAGTCGGTGAGGTTCTCCGACGTGGCGTGGCCCCAGGACATGTTTCCCCAGGTGTTTCCGAAGGGGTTGTTTTGGTAGTAGAGGTGGTAGAGGCCCTGATGGTAGATCAGTCCGTTGGGATCATTGAGCCAGGTGTTTCGGGCCGTGTAATGCAGGGCGGGCCGGAAGGCTTCCGGGTGTGTGGTGGTCACAGCCGTCATGGGAGGTGCACTCGTTTCAATTTCGGGATGGGGCAAGGAAAGGGCCAGGATCTGACGTGATCGTCAGATTGGCCGCGGTGTTGGAGAGGAAAGTGGTGGTCAGCTGACCGGGGCCCGCATTTCTGCCAAGGAGGGCAGGTCCGCCCCTGGACGGCCCACCGTAATGGCGGCTGCCATGGATGCCATGCGGGCGATCTGTTCGAGAACGGGCGGAGCCAGGCCCTCGCGTCCTCTGGTCAGAAGCCCCAGGATGAGGGCCGCCATGTAGGCATCTCCTGCCCCGATGGTGTCCGCGACAACGGTTGCCACGGATGGGACGCTGAAACATCGAGACGGGCGAGTCGGTAGGCCACGTTGGCGGGGGAGCCCCCCGGGTGCTCGGTGACGCCGTTCCCCGTGTGGACCACATCGACAAGTGCTTCGCCGACAACGACCACCTCGGGTAGGGCGGAGAGTGCAGCAGAGGGGTTCATCATGGGATTCTTTCTGGTTTTCGGCAGCCAATGGAGCTGTGCGGGTCTGATTCCGCGGGTAAAGCGGCCTCTCGGACGGCGGATTTGGGGCCGTCAGTGGGCGGATTCCGGCACTTTCAGCGCCCAATGGGATTTGGTCAGGGTGACCCGCTCGCCGGTGCCCCGGGCAGCGTTCCGCCCTGTGGCGTCCCTCTTCGGTGGGCGAACGGTCTGGGTTCTGCGGGCGTCGGGTACGGCGGAGAGCAGCAATTGTGTGTACGGGTGATGGGGGGCGGCCATCAGCTCGATGCTCTCGCCACCCTCGACCAGGTCCCCGGCGCACATCACCATGGTTGTGTCTGCGATGTAGCGTGCGGATGCGAGGTCGTGGGTGATGTAGAGCATGGACACGCCCCGTTCATCGCGGAGTTTGCGCATCAGATTGAGAATTCCGATGCGGACCGAGACGTCGAGCATCGAGGTGGGTTCGTCGGCCAGTATGATTTCGGGTTCCACGGCCAGGGCTCTGGCGATGGCGACGCGCTGCCGCTGTCCGCCGGACAGCTGATGGGGGTATCGGTCCAGCATCTGCTCGCCCAGACCGACTGTTGCCATTAGTTCACGCAACTTGAGTTTGAGGGCCCGCGGGCTGTCGTTTTCTCCGTGCAGCTGCAGAGGACGCGTCAGGAAGTGCTCGATGCGGTGCGCCGGGTTGAGGGATCCGAAGGGATCCTGGAAGACCAGTTGGACCTTGCTGCGGTACTTCATCGACGCCCGGCGGCGTTCGGTGGAAAAAATGTCTTGTCCGTCGAGGATGAGCTGGCCACCTGTGGGCTGCTCGAGGCGGGCAAGGATCCGGGCGATGGTGCTCTTTCCGCTGCCGGATTCCCCGACGAGTGCCACAATCTCGCCGCGGTTGATGTCAAAGGAGACGTCGTTGACCGCACGTACCGTCGAACGGAACGGGAAACTTCCAAGCTGATAGTCCTTGCTCAGGTTGCGTACCTGAACCAGTGGCTCGGTCGCCGTTCCTGGGCGGGACGAGGTGCTGTGTGCGGGGCTCATCGGCGTGACCTTTCGCGGGGGACGACATATCCGGGTACGAGCAGACAGGCTGCCTCGTGGTTTTCGGCTCCGGGAAGAAGCGGCGGTTCGATGGTGCGGCAGGAGTCGATAGCAAGCGGGCACCGGGGGTGGAAGCTGCATCCGGTGGGGGGATGGGCCATGTTCGGCGGGGCGTCCGGGATACCTATCAACTCCACTCTCGGTCCGGTCAGCGGAGGAAACGCTCCCATCAGGGCGTTCGTGTAGGGGTGGAGAGGGTTGTCCAGCATTTGCTTCGAGGGAGCCACTTCGACCAGCTTTCCTGCATACATCACAGCCATGCGGTGGGAGAGCTCGACCATGAGCGAGATGTCGTGGGTGATGAACAGAATGGAAAAACCCAGCCGCTGCTGAAGTTCTTTGATCTGGTGCATGATTTCCTGCTGAACGACCACGTCCAGGGCAGTGGTGGGTTCATCCATGATGAGGAGGGAGGGTTTAAGTGCCAGTGCTATCGCGATCACTGCCCGCTGGCGCATTCCGCCGGAGAGCTGGTGCGGGTAGGACTTGAGCCGGTCGGGGCTGATGTCGACAAGTTTCAGAAGCTCTGCGGCGCGTTCGCGGGCGGCTTTCTTGGGCATCTTTTCGTGGGTGGTGAAGACATCGACGATCTGATCTCCGATTGTCATGACGGGGTTCAGGGAGTTCATCGCGCTTTGGAAGACCATGGAGACGTCGCGCCAGCGGGTGCGTCGCAGTTCTTCCTCGCCCAGGTCCAGTTGATTCCTTCCAGCGAGCTCGATGGAACCGCCCGTGATTTTTGCCGGGGTCTGCAGGAGACGCATGATCGCGTTTGCGATGGTCGACTTGCCGCAGCCTGATTCACCGGCGAGCCCGAACACTTCTCCGGCGCCGATGTCGAAGCTGACACCATCCACGGCGGTGACGTTTCCGCTTTCCGCCGTGTATTGAACCTGCAGGTTCTTCACACTCAGCACGGGGCCGACGGCGGCACGGCCGATGTTTCCCCGGTCCCGTTCAGTCAGGGTTTCCATCTGTCAGCCTTTCTTTTCCACGCGCAGGCGAGGGTTGGTAATTTCATCAACGGCGTAGTTGATCATGGCCAGGGCAAATGCGACGACGGCGATGGCGACACCGGAGGGCAGGAGCACCCACCAGTCGCCGGTCATGAGCGCACCGTCGTTGTTGGCCCAATAGAGGTTGGTTCCCCAGCTGACGGACCCGGTATCTCCGAGCCCCAGGAACTCAAGGCCCGCCTGGGCCCCGATGCCGTAGATGACGCAGCCCAGCAGGGTGCTCATCACGATGGAGGCCATGTTGGGCAAGATTTCCCGGAACATGATGCGCCACGCTTTCTCACCGGTCACGACGGCCGAAGCGACAAAGTCCTTGCTGCGCAGGGACAGAGCTTGGGAGCGGAGCACCCGGGCGCTACCTGCCCAGCCCGTGATGACCAGCACAGTGACGACGGTGACGGGTCCCGGCGGCAGAAATGCGGCGAGAACCACCAGAAGCGGTAGCCCGGGGATGAGCAGAAATACATTGGTCAACAGCGAGAGCAGTTCGTCGATGGCTTTGCCGAAATACGCGGAGGCTATGCCGACGAGACAGCCGATGAAGGTCGCCGCCAGGCCTACGGTGAATCCGACCGCCAGGGAGCTTCGCGATCCCCACAGGGTGAGGGCGAGCACGTCCTGGCCTTTGGAGGTGGTTCCGAGGAGGTGGTCCGCGGATGGCGCCAGAGATGCTTCGGAGCCGAAGTCGGAGGGGTTACCCGGTGCCAGGAGAGGCGCCAGCAGTGCCAAGAGGGCAAATATCACTAGGATGGCCAGTCCGAAGAGGGCCTTCTTGTTCGTGAGGATGCCGTGGACGAATCCTCCATGAACCAGGCGCCCGGGGGCGGGGGGTTCAGGTAGTTGAACGGTGGGGTTGCCGGCCGTGGTGATCGTGGTGGGTGTTGAGTCTGTAAGTGACATGGGGACCTGTTTCTAGCTGACCCGGACCCGGGGGTCCAGTCGTACGTAAATGATGTCGACCAGGAAGTTAGCTGCCAGCACGGCTGCGGTAATGGTGAGGAAGATGCCTTGGGTCAGCGGGTAGTCCAGCGCCTGGACAGAGGTCAGAAGCTGGTAGCCAATGCCCGGGTACGCGAACACGGTTTCGGTAAGGAGAGCGCCGCCGACGACGAAGCCAAGGGACATGCCGAACGACGTCACCGAAGGCAGCATGGCGTTGCGGGCCGCGTACTGGAACATGATCCGTGCCGGGCGGAGTCCCTTGGCCCGGGCCATCGTGATGTAGTCCTCGGCGGTGGTGGCGATCATCGTGTTACGCATCCCCAGCATCCACCCGCCGATGGAGACCAGAACGATGGTCAGGGCCGGGAGGACGAGATGCGCGGCTACGTCGCCGATGTATTCGAGGGAAAACGACGGGTTGAGGCCTGTGGAGAAGGCATGGTTCAGAGGCAGCCACCCGAGGGTTATCCCGAACAGATATAGAGCGGCCATGGCCAGCCAGAAGTAGGGAAATGATCCGACGAAAATCAGCAGCGGGGGAAAGACGGAATCCAGGAACTTTCCGCGCCGCCATGCTGCCAGAACGCCGAGGAGATTGCCCAGAATGACGGCAATAACCAGGGCGGTGCCGCCGAGCAGGAGGGTCCATCCGATTTGTGATGCGATCACTTCCGAAACGGGGGTGGGGAACCGGGAGAGCGAGATGCCCATGTCCCCGCGGAAGATGTTGCCGATGTACGCCAGATACTGCTCCCATAGCGGCCGGTCGTCCAGGCCGAAGAGCCGCCGGAGCGCATCCACCTGGTCGGGGCGCATCTGGGACTGTACCTGGGAGAACATTCGACTGACAGGGTCCCCGGGCATCAGCCTGGGGAGGAAGAAATTCAGGGTGATGCAGGCCCAGAAGGCGATGACGTAGAACCCCAGACGGCGGAGGAGGAATACCATGATTCCGCTTCTTTCTTGATGATTGTTGCGCCGCCCGGGGATCGGTCCGGGTCCGGCAGGTGGTAACGGTGCGGGGGCCGCATGTGCGGCGGACTTGGTGGCTGTCCGGGGCCGGTTGCCCCGGACAGCCACGAGATGGCTACTGCGCCGGCTTGAGCGAGGTCAGAACCAGCACGGTGGTGGCGGAGCGGACCGAAAGGGTCGCATACGGGTTATCGCTGCTGGGCCAGCCCGTGAATCGCTGGTCGGTGTAGGCGCCCCACGCCGGGCCTGAAAACAGCGGGATCACCGGGGCCGCGTCGTTGAAGCGGGCCTCCAGGGTGCCGACGAGGGTCTTCTGTGCTGCCGGGTCTGCCGTTGCCGCCATCTTGTCCAGGGTTGCGGTCGCTTCCGCGTCGCCAAAGCGGTGGTAGTTTTCGTTCGCCTTTTGCCCTGCCGGCACAACCACCTTCTGGGACATTACGCCGCGGTAGAACTCGTACGGGGACGCGCCGGCACTACTCCAGACGATGCCGCTGTCGAAGGATCCGTCGGTGTAGGAGGAGACGACCTGGGACCAGTCAGGGGAGCTGACTTCGACCTTAACGCCGAGTTTTTCCATGTTCTTGGAGATGATCTGGCCGACGGAGAGCCAGTCCGAAGATGCCGAGCCGACAGAGAACTTGAACTGGAACGGTTTGCCGTCCTTGAGGGTGCGGATGCCGTCGGCTCCCTTTTTGTAACCGGCGTCATCGAGCATCTGGTTGGCTTTGTCCACGTTCAGCTTGGTCCAGTCACATTTGTCGACGATGCTCTGGTCGCGCCAGCTATTGTAGGCGTCGCTGAGGCCGGTGCAGTCGGCCGGATGGGTGTAGCCCGCCATGCCCAGGCCGGTCACCTGATCGCGGTCCACGGCCATGCTGAGTGCTTTGCGGACGACGGAATCGTTAAAGGGAGCCTTGGTGGTGTTGAGCTGCCAGTTGATGGTGCCACCTATGGTGGGGTACCAGAAGTGGCGGTGGGCCGGATCCTTGTCGATAAAGGTTTTCTGGACGTTGGGGATGAACTGGTCGCTCCAATCCACATCGCCATTCTGCAGGGCGAGGTTGGCACCGGAGTTGCCGGCGAAGGCCAGCATCCTGATGCCGGTCAGCTGCTGCTTTTCCGGCTGCCAGTAGTTGGGATTCTTATCGAGCTCGAATGACTGTGCCTGGAAATGGGAGACCTGCGTGTAAGGACCCGTGCCGACCGGATTGTCGTTAGTGGCTTTTGCCGGGTCCGCGATCTGGGACCAGACATGCTTAGGGGCGATGACCTGCTGGCCGACTTCGTAAAGTCCGGGCGCGTAGGGCTTGTTGAAATCGAAGCGTACAGTGTGCGCATCTACGGCTGAGACCTTGGCCAAGTAGTCGAACCCGCCTTGGATCTTTTTCTGGAGCTCAAAGGTGTACACCACGTCATCGGCCGTCAGTGGCCGTCCGTCCGACCATTTGACCCCGTCGCGGAGGGTGAACGTCGCTCCCTTGCCGTCTTCGTCTGCCTTCCACGAAGCGCCGAGCCAGGGCACGGGTTCGCCCTTGACGGGGTTGACGATCAGCAGTGGCTCGAAGACCGACTGCTGCGTCATAGGCAGCGCCTTCGGGGAGAACGGGTTGAAGTTGCTGGTGAACGTTGCGGTGTCCTCCCGGGGGATGGTCAGGAGCCCGCTGGAGGCGCGTCCGCCGTTTGCTGTGCTTCCAGCTGTGTTTCCGGCGCTGCATCCGGTGAGAGTCAGGGCGCCGATCGCAAGTGTGGCTGCAACAACGGTCAGTGATCTTTTGGGGTTGATTTTGGGCATGAGGGAGCTCGTTTCGTCAGTGAAAGGGAGATGGGGTTAGCGGGTGGTGGACGTCAGGAGGGGCAGGCGCACGGATGTACGCTCCACCAGAGGGCATTCGACAATGTGTTGGAGCGGTGTTAGATCGCGGTTCGCTGCCAGTTTGGCCAGCAGCGCGACGCCGGTTGCCCCCATTTGCCGGAATGGCAGTGCGACAGTCGTCAGGCTGGGTCGCAGGTAGCTGGCGATAACTTCCTGGTTGTCGAAGCCAACCACGGAGATATCTTCCCCAATACGAAACCCTCGTTCTTTGATGGCGTCGTATGCGCCCATGGCCATACGGTCAGTGGCGCAGAAGATGGCCGTAGGCGGCACCGCGCTGTCAAGGAGGGAGGATGCCGCACGGTAGCCCTGGTCTGCCTCGCCGTCCTCGTTGATGATCAACTTCTCATCCAGGCCCATACCTGCCTGGTCCAGAGCGCGGATGTAACCGGCCCGGCGGCCGATGGCTGCTGGAATTACGGGATCAAGGTTGATGAGCCCTATCCGGTCGTGTCCGGCCCCGATGAGCCTCATAGTGGCGGCGTAGCCGCCCTGAGCCTCGTCAGGAATGACGGAATGGAGGGTGGCCGCTTCGTCAAAGCAGTGAACCAGGACCGTCGGCACCTCGTCTGCGACAGCCGGCAGCCGGACGCCCCTATGCCAGCTTGTTGCATAGATCAGACCCTCGACACGGTGCTCGAGCATCGTTTCGATTGCCTGCCGGTCGGCGTCACTGCTGCCGTCGGTGCTGGCGATCAGTAGTGTTTTACCCTCCCGCGCGGCCTGTTCCTCGGCGCCTCGGACGATGTCGGCGGCATAAGGCGCCGTAACAATTTCCGTGATCAGGCCGTAGAGCTTGGTGTGTTTGGCTGCCAGCGCTCGGGCTCCAGCGTTCGGGCGGTAGCCCAGTTCGGTCACGGCCCGGTGGACGCGGTCACGGGTTTCTTGTGGAATTCCGTTTCCCGTTCCGCCGTTTAGGACAAAGGAAACCGTCGTCCGAGAGACTCCGACATGGTTCGCGACATCCTGCATTGTCACTTTGGTCTGCCGAGGGTTCGTCTTCATTGACCGTCCGATGTCTAGTAATAAGGGCTGAACTTTGGATGAGAGTCTAGCTAAATCTACTGATGCGCGTTACTAACGCGCGTAAGTAGATGTGAGATAGAACATATCCCGCGTTGGGTTGGAGTGTCAAGCAGCGTGCGGAGGGTTGTCGGCGCCCTGTCGGATCTTCTGGGTGAACGAGAGAAAATCGCACTAGATAATCGAATCCCGCGAGACAAGTGGCGGGCCGGATATCCGCCGCCCTTGGCTCCCGACCCGTCCGGGTCGATTGGGCTGAACTCGAATTTCAGCCGGCGGCCTAGCCTTGACGCGACTCGATATCGGCCATAAGCGGGCTCTCCCCGCGGTCGAAGGAGCTAGGGTGAGGCTTCGTCCTGATCCGTGGAATTGGCCAATTTGGGGTGTGTACAAAGTACACACTTTGGGCTTCGGATCGGTTCGTACTGGTGCCGGATCGGGCCGGATTCCGCATGTTTCCGGGAGTTCCCAGTGTTTGCAAGGGCTGGAATGTAGTTCGAGTCCCACCTCGGGCACAGCATTCCCCCTCGTCAGAGGGGGTTTTTGCTTTAACGTGTATACATTGACCCTGCTCCGGTCCGTCTGACGCTTGTCGCGGATGGTGCCTGGCAGCCGCGGTGGCCTGTGAAGTTGTCTGGGTGGCGGGGTCAAGCGCCCTGGCTAGTGGTCCTCCGCGTGCTGGGATGTGGGGTCATCCTTTGCTCCTTTCTGACTGGTCCTGGAGGACCTGGTTGGCCTTGTACCTATTCATGCGTTGGGGTTGTGGTGATGACATGACCTCCACGAGATTCTTTCCAGATGCTTGGCCTTGATTCGCTGTTTCCTGGGGTCTGGGGGAGCAGCTGGTGGCCGTTTGTCCGGCCAAAGGGTGTTTACAGTGTCCACACTCGTGTCCACGTGATGCCGGTGCTCTTCGGTGACCTCCGCCTTGCCTTTTTCTTCTGACACGAGTTCATGCGCCCGTGAAGCCTGTGTGGTATGACTTTCCGCATGCGCGGGTGGATGCCCGCCCTGGACTGCGCGGACTGTGTCAGAAGCATCTCGGAATGGGGTGTGCGGGCCGGGGACCTGTTCTGTTGCTGTGGTTGATCAGTCATAACTGTCCATCACCGGAATGGCGGTTTTCGTCATGACTGACCGAGCTTTCTCGTCTACCTTGGTCGTTTCAGATTCCTCTGGCTCGTCATCCGACAGCGGCATCAACGTCGGTGGTCAGCCTGGCGTGATTGGTCGGAACCGAAGGCCCCGGCGCCGTCGTCGGAGATTGCCAGCGTCGGACGTTGTCGGTGAATGGCCGCGGGGCTGGGTCGGGGGAGGGCCGCCAGCTTTCTTGCGAGTTCGTGGATGGTGGGGCGGAAGAATTCCGATTTTCCAGCGTTCCAGGGTGCGTCCGCAAAGATGGCCAATACCGATGCTGTCGCGCATGTTCCGCGCTCAGCCCCGCAGTTTGGGAATGGCCGGTCAACTTTTGGAGTAGGCCCCCCAACGACACTCCCACGGGCTCCGCGCCGACTATGTCCGATCATAGTAGCGAGGCAATTGTCATGCCCCGTCCCGCGCCTTATGCTAGGCCAGCAAGGCTCGGAAGGGGGCCCATTCAGACACGTGCTATGCGCTCAATATCCTCAAGAAAGTCTTTGACCACAGCTTCAGTGACCGTTGCGCGCGTTCCTTCGATGGCCTGGAGGTAAGCCGATGTAGTAAGGGTCATCTCACTGGCCACAGACTGCTCGGACAGCACCGCAGATTCCAAGGCCTGCTGCGAGGCTTTTCTGGCGGCGAACTCGATGTCGGCGGGGGAGAACCGTTCACTGGCCTTGGCCAAAACTTCCAAATCAACATGCTGGGCGACAGCGGGTGGAATGTAGCGGTCCCAGATTGCCTGGCGGGCAGCCATGTCCGGGGGACCAATCGGAATGACATAGTCGAACCGGCCATGGCGCAGGAAGGCCTTGTCCAGTGAGCGGATGAAGTTGGTGGCGCAGATCAGGATTCGCCCCTCCTGCTCTCGAAATGCCGGAATGATTTTCAACAGCTCGTTCGTCACTCCTTGCAGTGGAGAAGTTGCTTCCCCTGAGCGGGCGGAAGCGATTTCCTCGACTTCATCAATAAATACGACCGCGTGTTCGAGTTGTCCGATGTCCAAGAAGACCTGGCGCAAGGCTCCGGCGAGACCTTGGGGATGGGCGGCCAATCGTGATGGGAACACTTCGACGAAAGGCCAGCCCAGCCGCGAAGCAACCGATTTCGCAAAGGTCGTCTTGCCGGTTCCTGGTGGGCCGAAGAGAACGACTGATCGTGGCGGCGTCACGCCGAGGGACCTGGCGAGTTCCGTGCGGGCAAGAGGAAGGATGAGGCGTTGTTCAATCAGGTGCTTCTCACGGTGCATTCCTGCCAGCGCGTTCCACAGCCCGTGAGGCAGGATCCGGCCACCAAGCTGGCTCAGGGGGCCGATCTCTTTGGGTTGTACCGGGATTGTTCTTTCGAAGTAATGCAAATCCTCTTCCACGCGGTAGTCGCTGTTACGGAAGGCCCGGATTCTTGTCTCTGATGCCGGGAGCAGGGCGGAAATCCTTCTGACGCTGTGAGAGGCGAGCCGTCCCTCGAGTCCGGCCAGGAGGGCGCTGCCCAGGCCTTGTTCCCGCCATTCCCTGGCCTGGGCGAGCAAGATGACCCAGGCCCGGTCGTCCTGGATTTTGACCGCTGCAGCGCCGACAACTTTCCCTTCAACAACGGCCACGACGGCAACCCCGGTGGAGCACGCCTCGATGATCTCCGCCAGGCTATACACGGGGTGCGCGGTCGCGGTCCTGGAGTCCTGCCAGACGTTTATGAGCCGGTCGAGATCATCCAGGTGGAAATCGCGGACACTCCATGGTTTCATTTGTTCGACTCCCGTTAGTAGGCGTTCTGGTGGCGGATGCGGTATCCGCCGAGTTCTTTGGCCCGCCGCACGGCAGCATCAGTGGCCTTCTCGAAGAGTTCTCGGATGCCTGCGTCTTCGAGCACCGAGACAGCTGCGGCCGTGGTCCCATTGGGGCTCGTGACCAGTTGGCGGAGTTCGCGCGGAGACTTGTCAGAGCTGGCCAGGAGTTCGCAGGCGCCTCTGAACGTCCCGTTGACCAGCAGCGCCGCCTGCTCCGGGGTGAACCCCTGGTGTTCGGCGACTGTGGTGAGCTGTTCGATCAGGAAGAATACGTAAGCCGGACCGGAACCCGCGATGCTCGTGATTTCATTGAGCTGGCCTTCTGGCACAGTAAGCACGGATCCTACGGTTCGGAACAAGGTCTCGGCCAGCGCGACATCGGCCATGGTTCCTCGGGTCCCGGCGCTCATGCCTGTTACGCCCTTTCCAACCAGTGCAGGAGTATTCGGCATGACACGGATGACTGAGACCGTGTCAGGCAATAGGGACTCGATTGTTTCGATCCTGATGCCCGCCGCGATGCTGACGATTACGGCCCCGGTCTCGACGGCCCCGGCGATCTGTTTGAGAACGTCCGGAAGGACGTCCGGCTTTACAGCGAGAACAACGATGCCTGCGCCTTTCACGGCCTTGATATTTGCCTCCGGATCCGCGGCAGTGTCAAAGCCGTGCACACCGTGGGTGTTGGTGAGTTCCTGCATCTGTGGATTCCATGGACCGGTGATGCGGATCCGGGGGGCAACCGTGGGATCCGCTTTGAGGAGGCCACGTACGATTGCTCCTCCCATGGCGCCGGCGCCGATGAAGGTGGTGAGGGGAAGGTGTCCCAGTTCGTTCCGGGTCATTCTTTGTTGTCCGTTCTTCTGTTCTTGCGGAGGATGACATTTTTCGGTTCAGCCTCTGGATCGCTGCGGCACCCTGAATCAAGTAACGGCCGGGACCGGGTTCGTCGAGGCTGCGCCTCCCGGTCTGCCAGTTGCCCCGACGGGGATTTCCGGGGCGCGAATATGGCTCTGGATTGACAGGAGATTCAATCCTTGGAGATGCTTCTTGCAGTTTCCGGATCGTGACCTTGGCCCGCCGGAGGAGTCCTTGGGCCGGCAGTGGGTCAGTGAGTACGCTCACGTGTTAATCCGAAGGGGACCTGGTCCGAGAGGGCCGCCGTGTAGTGCCCCGGATGGTATCTGGTGATTAGGATGCCGTACCGGGCTGTGTGCGTTGCAAGCTGTTGCAGCTCGTGGACGGCAGCGTCGAGCATTGCGTCGACGTGCTTTCGTCTGGTCACGATGATTTCGATTTGGTTGGCGGCGGTGGACATGTGAACACTTTCTCTGATCGTGGTCGTGTGATGGGACGGATGGATGTGTCGCTACCGAAGGCCGCTGATGGTGACTTGTGTGCGTTCGGCGAAGGTCCCCTATCCCGCTGGCTTGCTGTCGTTTTCAGGCAGTCGACCGGCGAATCCATGCTTCGATGTCCTGAGCTGTGCGCGGGATCGCGAGGGACAAATTTTCTGCGCCTTCGGCTGTTACCAGGATGTTGTCCTCAATGCGCACGCCGATCCCGCGTAGCTCCTCAGGCACTGTGAGGTCATCAGGCTGGAAGTAGAGTCCGGGCTCGATGGTGAACACCATGCCGGGCTCGAGGACGCCGTCGAGGTACAACTCGCGGCGGGCCTGCGCGCAGTCGTGGACGTCGAGGCCGAGGTGATGACTGGTCCCGTGAACCATGTAGCGGCGGTGTTGCTGGTTGTCCTCCTCCAGCGCCTCTTCGGCACTGACCGACAGCAGACCCCATTCGGCGGTTTTGCGGGCGATGACTGCCATGGCGGCGTCGTGGATTTCGCGGAATCGGATGCCCGGCCGAACGACGGCAAACGCTGCATCCGCCGCTTCAAGCACGGCGTCGTGCACTTTCCGCTGGGCCGCCGAGTATGTCCCGTTCGCCGGAAAGGTCCGAGTGATGTCGGCGGTGTAGTAGCTGTCCATCTCCACGCCGGCGTCGAGGAGCACGAGATCACCGTCGGCGGCCGGGCCACTGTTATGGGTCCAGTGCAGGATGCACGCGTGGGCACCTGCTGCGGCAATGGTGTTGTAGCCGACGGTGTTACCTTCAGCGCGGGCGCGACCGTTGAAAACGCCCTCGATGAGCCTCTCGCCCCGGGCGTGACTGCGGATGCGGGGCAGATCGGCAAGGACATCCGAGAACCCGCGCCCTGTGGCGGCGATCGCCGCCCGCAGCTGCGCCACCTCATAGGGGTCTTTGACGAGTCGGAGTTCGGAGAGGTCGCGTGCGAATGCAGCGTCTCGCTCCGCATCGTCCTGGCAGCGGATCCCGAGCTGCGCGGACAGCTCGGGGTCTGCTTCAATTACTGTGACAGTCGGGTACATCTCAGCAGCTCCTCCTGCCGTGACCTGTTCAAGGACGATGTCCAGCTCGGCGATGCCGCGGGTCTCGATGCCGAGGCCGGCGGCGACTTGCGCGAGCGAGGGCCTCGGGCCGGTCCAGAATTCGCCGATTTCCGGGTTCGAGTAGAACTCGTCAGAGTCGCGGCCTGCACGTTCGCGGAAGTACAGCGTTATCTGGTGGCCGTCGTGGTTGGGTTCGAAGACGAGAACGGCTCCGGGTTCGGAATCGCTGCCCCATCCGGTGAGCCAGGCAAACGCCGAGTGTGCGCGGAACATGTAGTCCATGTCGTTCGCACGGCGCTTGAGTCTGCCGGCCGGGACGAGGAGTCGCACTCCGGGGTACAGGTCGGAGATACGGCGCCGTCGTTCAGCGGCGAACGCCGCCTGCTCCCGGGCCTGGGGCAGGATTTCGGCTCGTTCGGCCCAATTGCTGCCGATGTACGTCTTGAAGCTTGCGGAGTTCGGGGTGGTTGAGCGGTTGGAGGAGGGGCTGGTGCGGATCGGAATGATCGTCTCGGCCGGGGTCATGGAGTCCACCTTCTAAGGGGTGCCGCGCGGATCGCGCTGGGGTGGGAGCCTGGTTGTCATACCGGGCGTGAGCTACCTTTTTCGGCAGGCTGCGTATCGGCATGGCTGATCATGCGACAGCCATGCCGATACGCGAGCTGGCCTACTCCAGGCCGAAGCGGCCGATGCCTTCGTAGAGGCGAGGGGTGCGGTATCGCATCCATAGTGCACGGGCGACACCGATCGCGAGGACAACGAGGTTGACGCCGGGGAGGATCCAGTTGATTGGACCCGTCTGCGTGGTGTAGAACTCCATGTTCGCCAGTACCAGGTAGACAACCACCGCGAGGGCTAGTGCTGAAAGCGCCGGGGCGACGTAGACCGTCCACGCGGATTGGCCGCGCCGGTCCCGCATGAAGAAGGCGACGACGGCGATTGCGGTGAGGCATTCCATGGCGGGGATACTGACTGCTACCGGCACACTTCCGAGGACGAAGAGGTCCAGATAGGGGTCCAGTCCTGCGATGACGCACAGCAGAATCACGACCAGTGTGAAGATGCTGTGGGCGAGGCTGGCGACCCAGGGGGCGTTGGTGCGGCGGGAACGGCGAGCGAACACGGCCGGAATCACCCGGTCACGCGAAAGTGCGTGAAGGTATCGCGTCGTGGCGTTGTGGAAGGCGCTCACGGAGGCGAACCAGCTGAATACGACGAGGACGGAGATGAGGTTCGCGAACCAGTCGCCGACGTATTGCCGGGCGGCGATGGCGAACATTTCGGTGGGTGTTGCGTTTGCGACGTCCACTACTGTCGATCCGAACGCCTGGACGATCGACCAGGCGACGAATGACTGCAACAGTGCGATGACGGCGATGGAACCGAACGTTGCACGTCGCAGTGTCCGGACGGGGTGCTTCGCCTCTTCGCGGAACAGTGCTGTTGCCTCGAATCCCGCGAAGGCTGCGAAGACGACGAGGAGAACGACGCCGATCTGCCCTTCCGCGATGGCACCCGGGCTGAACGCATCGAGGGACAGTCCTTCGGCGCCTCCCTGGGCGACGACGGCTATCCCAAGGGTGGCGAGCACGGTCACCTCGGCGATCATGAAGAATCCGAGCACGCGCAGGTTGAGTTCGACGTTCAGCTGTCCCAGAATGCCCATCACCACGACGCCGCCGAGTGCCCACACGGGCCAGGGAACGGCCACGCCAAACAGTGACTGGGCCGTCTGTTCGGCAAACACCGCGAACGGGCCGACTGCTCCGGCTGATACTAGGGCGTATGACAGTGCTGCGACGAAGGCGACACCGATGCCGAGGGGCCGGCCGAGTCCCGCCGTGATGTACGAGAAGAGTGCGCCTGCGTTCGGGACGAATCTGGTCATGGCCACGTACCCGACTGCGAACAGCGCGAGGAATCCGCCGGCGATGAGGAACATCGCGGCAGTACCAATGCCGCCGCGGCCGATGGCCAATGGAATTGACCCGACAGCGAACCCGAGGGGTGCGGCGGCGGCGATCACGAAAAAGATGATGTGTCGGGCGCCCAGCGTTCCGGACGGTGCATCCTTCCGGACTTCTTCACCCGGTGCGGTCGCAATATTCGCGGACCTGTCAGTCATGGCGTTCCCTTTCGATGTGAGCTGCGTAAGCTGATTTCTGGTGAGACTGGCAGGTGTTTCCTGCGGCTGCGGGGACGCGTCGTGGTCATTGGGGAGTCCCGAAGCCGCCGCCGCCACCGGTGAGGATCCGCAGTTCGTCCCCCGACTCGAGCCACAGCCCATTGACTTTCAGGAGATCCGATCGTTGAATGCTGCCGGTAATTTCCACTCGGGGTGCTTCGCCGGGAGATCCGCCGTCGAGACCCCATGCGGGGGTAATGGAGCGGTCGAGCCAGAGGAAGAGTTGAGTGGGTTCCTCGAACCGGTAGCTCCGGACGATGCCGTTTCCGCCTCTGTGACGGCCCGCGCCGCCGGAGCCCTGGCGGATCGCGTATTGCGTCACGGTGACGGGATAGCGGGATTCGAGCGCTTCGACCGGGGTGTTCCGGAAGCTTCCGTTGAGGACGTTGATGAGTCCGTCGGCTCCGTTTGCACGGTCCGATGCGCCCCAACCGCCGGCGTGGGCCTCGACGCAGAGGTAGTCTGTGCCGCGCAAGTCCTTGCCGGCAAAGTAGGTGATCATTGAGTCGCCGAACTGGGCGGCTGTTACACGGCCCGGCAGAACTTCCGCGAAGGCGCTGATGAAGAGATCGACCAGGAGTCCGAGGGTGGTGTAGTACCAACCGCAGGCCGCGGGTTCTTCTGCGTGGTGAACGGACCCGGGTCGCGTGAGCACCTCCACGTTCCGGAAGCATCCGCCGTCGAATGAGCGTTCGGATGCGAACAGCAATTTGTAGGCCACGCGGACGGCGGCGACCGCCTGGGCGCGGCCGCAGTTGATGGGGCCGGCTGTCGAGTCGGGGCTTTCCGTCAGGTCGACGGTCAGTTTGTCTCCAGCCACAGTGATATTGATCGGGATCCTGATGGGGCTGCCTAGTACGATGCCGTCGTTGTCCATGCAGCCGCTTCCGGTATAGACACCGTCGGGAATGGCGTTGACGGTCTCCCTGTCGGACTCCTCGCTCTGACGGAAGATCTCGTCGCGTGCCGCCTCGACGACGCCGATGCTGAATCGGTTCACGATCTCGAGCATTCGACGCTGGCCAATCCGGCACGATGAGATCATGGCGTTGATATCGCCGACGATGAGCTCGCCGCTCCGGCTGTTTCGCCGGATGATGTCAATGATGTCGTGGTTCGGGCCTTGCGCAGTGCAGATCTTTACTGGTCCGAGCAGGAGACCTTCCTGGTACACCTCGGTCGTTTCAGTTCCTCCGCCCGGATCCTTGCCGCCGACGTCCGTCACATCACCCCGGACAGCAACAAATCCGATGATTTCGCCGTCAGAGTGGACGGGTGCGAAAAGGGTGACGTCGTTGACATGGGTGCCCTGAATGTAGGGGTCGTTCAGAATGACAACGTCGCCCTCGTCGAGCCAGTCGGTCCCGCCCCGTCGCCGGAGCGTCTCTTTGATCGCTTCGTCAAGGTTCCCCAGGAACAGGGGCAGGCCACTGGACTGACCCAGGACGTCGGCATTGCGGTCAAGGATGGCGACGGCGGCGTCCTCGTTCTCATAGAGAAGAGGTTGAAAGGCAGATCGCACGAGTGTCGCGTGCATGTCTTCTGCAGCGGAAAGAAAGAGGTTGCGGACGATCTCTGTCGTCACTACGTCGGAGCTCATTAGCCGACCTTTCTGAGAATCATGGTACCGAATGCGCCGCGCACTGCCTGCCACGACGGGGGGAGAAGGGTTGTTGAGCCGTCTTCCTGGATGACTGCGGGCCCGTTGACTGGCGTGGCGCCGAGTGCGCTGCGATGTACCACCCGTGCTTCGTGATCGGAGCCGTCAATCCGTACCTTCCGGACGGATTCCGCGGGGATATCTGAACCGGATCCGGCCGATTCGGCCGGTGCCGACCCGACGCGTCCGACGGCAGCGAGCCGGACGTTGACGAACTCGACCGGTGCGTCCGGCATGGAGTGCCCGTACCGGCGTCGGTAGGCGTCGTGGAAGAGCGCGACGGAATCTTCTCCTTCAGCGATACCCACGGATATTGCGTGCTCCTGGCCGACATAGCGCATATCCGCCGCGAGCTCAAAGCTCTGGTCAGCGGTGGGCACGCGCTCCGCGTCCAGCAGCGACGAGCCCTGGTCCCTTAGCTGCCGGCTGGTCTCACGGAAAGCCTGAAGGACATCACGGTCGTCCGCGAGACCCGAGATTGGGGCGGAAACGTCGTGCCGGATATCGGCGTGCAGCATCCCCCAGGCCGAAAGAACACCCGTCGCGAACGGGACGATGACTTCCCGGATGCCGAGCTCGTCCGCGAGGGCGGCCCCGTGGAGGGGGCCCGCACCGCCAAACGCAACAAGCGCAAAATCGCGGGCGTCGATCCCTCTCCGCATGGTGAGTGTGCGGATCGCGTTGGCCATCATGCCGTTTGCAACGGCGATAATGCCTTCAGCTGCGGCCTCCGGATCGATTTCGAGGGCTTTGCCTAGCCTGCCGACGGCCATCTCGGCAGCCTCGAGACTCAGCGCCATCCGTCCCCCGAGGAACCAGCCCGGATCGATTCGGCCCAGGACCACTTGGGCGTCGGTCACCGTCGGCTCTGTGCCGCCCTGTCCGTAGCACGCCGGGCCAGGATCGGATCCGGCGCTTTTCGGGCCTACCCGGAGACCTCCGGATTCCGCTCGCGCAATCGATCCGCCCCCGGCTCCGATGGTGTGCAGTTCGACCACCGGCATCCGCATGACCTGGTCAGCGATCTCGCCTTCCGTCGCAAGTGTCATCCTGCCATCAACCACCAGGCTCACGTCCGAGGATGTCCCGCCCATGTCGATGGCGATCAGGTTCGGCCGGTCGAGTGAGCGGGCGAGAGTTTCCGCCGCGACAACTCCTCCGGCTGGTCCGCTGAGGATTGTCTGGATCGGCTGGCGTGCGACCAGTTTCGCGGAACAGATCCCTCCGCTCGACCGCATGACCTGCAGCGGAGCAGTGCAACGCCGCTTGTCCAGTTCGACGGTGAGGGCGGAGAGGTAGCGGTCTACCGTGCGTGCCACGTATCCCGTGGCCAACGTGGTGGACGTCCGCTCGAACTCGCCCTGCTCCGGAGAGACTTCGTGGGAGAGGACAACGGAGGCGCCGGGGACCAGGCAGGCAAGGCCTTCGCGCAGGAGAATCTCGTTGGCTGGATTGCGGTGTGCATGGAGGAAGGAGACCGCGACACTGGTGATGCCCTCAGCCATAAGCCACTTCGCAACACGCTGGATATCGTCTTTCTGCAGAGGGCGTTCCACGGAACCGTCATGGCGGACCCGCTCATCCACGCTCAGGATGTCATCGCTGGCGACGAGCGGCTTTGGACGCTCAGGGGTAAGGCTCCAGATGTCCTTGTTCCCGCTACGACCCAGAACCGGAACATCCTCAAACCCGGCTGAGGTGATAAGAGCGATGCGCTCACCGCTGCGGGACAAAAGGGCGTTCAGGCCGGCGGTTGTCCCATGAACCAGGAATTCGATGTCCTCGGTGATGCCCAGCTCATCCAGGCCATGGAGCATCCCGACGCTGGGATTGGCCGGTGTGCTGAGGACTTTGTGGAGGAGGGTTGTGCCATCGCGTTTGTCCTGCACCACGATGTCGGTGAAGGTTCCGCCGATGTCCACTCCAACCCGTAGGTCTTTCGTCATTTTGTTTCCCTTATTGTTTGAATTGCTTCCGACTGGAAAATGACAGTCGGTGGCTCTGTGGGTTTTGAACCGGGACGGGCAGTCCGGAAGTCATGTATTGCCGACAGCTCGGCTTCGCCGAGCCGACCGTCCGTATGGTCCAGCAGAGGATTGAGTTCCGCGACGTCGAGGGCCCGGTCCGGGTTCTGAAGCCACGCCTGGTAGGCCGATTCGGACTCCCAGAGGGCACTCACGACAACACAATCCTGATCCGGGAGCTGTACCCGGATTTCCGCCGCCATACACCCGGGCTGGGCGATGGACCTCGTGAGGACGCCACGGATCGCGTAGAAGTCCAGGACATCCTGAACGCGGCCAGGGCGGGGTTTCAAGTGGAGCTGTGTCCTGATCATGAGAGCCTTCCGGTCTGCTGTCTCGCTATGGAGCATCCCTGGAGCGGGTCGCCCACGTCATGAAAATCTTGTCGGCCGATGAAGCAGGACGACGTCTTTGTCACCATTTTGCGAAAGCCTCGGACACTCGCCGCGAACCGTTTCTATCGAATGACCGATATGCCCAGCTGGTGGGTGTGCGCTTCGTGCTTGTTGTGGCGGAGTTAACATTTTCGCTTGTTCGAGCGTCCCATCTCCGACAATACCTGTCAAGTGATAGGTAGTGTAATCTTTTGAAAAGCGGATCGTCAGTTTCGCTGAGCGACCATGGACGGAGAGTTGCCGCGCGGCACTAACCCCGCACGAGCATGGGGGACTGGTGGCCAATTCAGCTGAGCCGGCGCACTCTGGGACGATGACCGGCGGCGAAGGCGGAAGAGGGGAGAACGTCGCTGCGAGGCGAAGACGAGACGGGCAGTGTGCTTGCGTGCCGGGGCAGATGTCGCCAGTTCTGAGACCGGATTGCTCCGCCGGAGTGTCCTAGGGGCTCGCATGAAAGGATAAAGCTATGCCTACCGAAGTAAGACCAGTCCGCTCCGGTCGTCCACGCCGTGTCCCCGACTCCGATACCGAGCACTCGCCCCGCGAGCAAATCCTCGACGCCGCCGCGGCGCTTTTCGTCGAAAACGGATTCACCGCTACCTCGACTCGCGCAATCGCCGAGCGTGTCGGTATCCGCCAGGCCTCGCTCTATTACCACTTCGCGAACAAGGAAGAGATGCTCGACGAGCTCCTGACCGCCTCCGTTCGCCCCGGCCTCGAAGTCGTTCGCCGCCTTGAGGCCCTCGTGCCCGCTTCAGCCAGCGCGCCCAGTGCCCTTTACGCAGCGGTAGTTCTTGATACAAGGACACTAATCGGGGCCGCGCACAACTTCGCCATTTTATGGCTGCTGCCGGAGGTACAGAGTGAGCGCTACGACAAGTTCCGCCTCGAGCGCCAAGAGCTGCAGCAAGCCTACGGACGGCTGGGGGCCGCTGCTGCATCGGAGGTGGTAGCAGCTACAGTCTCGGAGGAACAATTGGGCGCGATCTTAATTCACATGACCGAGCTGATCAGCCAACTGCGCCGAACGGGCGAGCCGGACATCTCTTATCTGGAAGTGATTGCTGCAACTTCCCTGCGGGTGTGTGGTCTAGACGCCGCCGCTATTGAAGCCGCAGTCGCCGAATCTGAATGTCTGCTCGCCTGAGTGAGGGGCGACGAATCGCCGGACCTGCTTGATCGCGGAAACCGTATCACTAAGACCTAGTCTGCAAAATCCTGCATCAGGATCCGTTCAAGCGGAACGTAGTGGCCACTACCGAACCGGGGCCGAGGGCTGGGGTGCCGACTCGCCGGCGGCGTCGCGATGGGCCCGGGGGAGTGGACTCACAGGCGGCGCGTGCAACGCGAGTTGGCGCAGGGTGGGCGGGTGCATGGCGCTGTCGTTGACGGACAGGTGGTTCCGTGACCCGCTCGGTCGGTCGTCAAGCATCTGGGCCAATTAGACCAGGGCCTCCCAGTTGCGAGGATGGGAGGCCCTGGTGGCCTGAAAATTCCGGTCAGAACAGGAAATTGCGTCGGGGCAGGGGACGTCGGTTCCTGTCATCACGACGGTAGGACCTCATAACGGTCCTTTGTCCGTTCAGACACGAAGCTCGTGGGGTCACATGAGAGGTGGAAGGGAGCTAGTCGGTTTCCGGCCCGCAACAGTAGTGGCAACCGTCTTCACAGCCTTCCTGGGAGGACGGGGGGAAGGCCCAGGTCACAGATTCGCCGCTGTTGGACCGCTTGGTTCTCCCCTCCGTAAGAAGGTCGGTATCTGCTGCCGGGCTTGGGGGCGCCCACCATCCGGTGAGGGGGCGGTGTTCGCCGGTTTTCGCTTCGCGGGCTTTGTGCACCTTCTTGCTGTGGACCTGCCTGCGGGGAATGCGCTTTTTCATCGTTACTTCGATCTGGGGTCGTCTTTGAACTATGCGTGCTCTTTGGTATCCCACGTCATCAGTCCGGCGGAAACGCCTCCGGCACCCGTGGTGAGAAGGACCAGCCCTGCGCCAAATGTCAGCGTGGACGTGGCGATGACTGTGCAAACAATGCCTGCCGTTATGAGCAACAGCATCGTTGAGAGGTGGATACGGAACATGCTGGCCTTTCGGTTTCTTGATCTCGGGAGGAGCTGACCGCGTTGCTGTCTGTGTGGCGTGTGCCTGCATGGGTGGGGGTGGGGCCGGGTCCGTTCATTGACGTGGCAGTGGAGGGACCCGGCCGGTCCGGTTCGATTAGATGAGCGCGTCGGACAGGTGGTTCGGGGTACCGAACCGGTGTGCGGTGATTGAGACTGCCTGCTCCCGGAGGAAGGTCAGCAGTTCGACCCGGCTGGCGGCGACGACGTCGTTGGCGTAGATGGCCACGTCCGGCCTGCCGCCGGCGGCCTCGGCTGTTGCCGCGGCCGGGCCGCCAATCAGGCGGATACGGACACCGGAGTCCGGTCCGGTCTTGGCCGCATATTGCTGGACCCGGGCGGCCCAGGCTGTTGCGTTTTCCACGACCATGACTACTCCGGAGTCCCCGAGGATTTTGGCGAGGGCATCGGTGAGCGGCTCGGTGGTGCTGACTGTCACCGCATTGAGCTCCGGCCGTCCGCCCCAGGCGGTCACGCCGGCGGAGACGACGCGCAATAGCTCGGCCAGGCCGTGCCCGGACGTGGCAGCTTCGTAGCGGACGGTTACCGGTACAGGCCGGTAGCGGAAGACGTTCCGCTCGGACCGGAGTCCGGAGACGTCACGGGCTGCACCGAATTCCGTCGTCCATGCCTCGGTGTCGGACATCAGGGCGGCTTCAAGCCATGTTACATCCGCTGCGGTGATGGATCCGGCGCTGGCCATGTCCGCGGCTGCGGTCAGGATTTGCCGGGCAGGCCCTGCTGTCCGGGCCAAGGGGACCGTCCGGATCGGGGCGTCCTTCCAAGATCCGAGGCCGACCAGGTAGTTGGGGCCGCCGGCCTTGGTGCCGGTCCCGACGGCGGATTTCTTCCATCCGCCGAAGGGCTGGCGCCGCACGATTGCTCCGGTAATGCCGCGGTTGATGTAGAGGTTGCCGGCCTGGACGTTGTCCAGCCAGTAGTTCATCTCGGCAGGGTCCAGGGAGTGCAGGCCGGAGGTCAGGCCGTAGTCGATGTCGTTGACGATGCTGACCGCTTCTTCCAGGGTGTCGGCGGTCATGACTCCCAGGATGGGCCCGAAGTATTCGGTCTTGTGGTACTCGCTGCCGCGCCTGACACCGGTACGTACGCCGGGGCTCCAGAGCTTGCCGCTGTCATCGACTTTGCGGGGTTCGAGCACCCACTGCTCTCCGGCGCCGAGAGTGGTGAGTCCGCGAAGCAGCTTCCCCTTCGCCGGTTCGATGACGGGTCCCATCTGGGTTTGTGGGTCAAGCGGGTATCCGACCTTCAGGGACCGGGCGGCGTCGACCAGCTGCTGGTTGAAGCGGCGCGAGGTTGCGACTGGCCCGACGAGGATGACCAGTGATGCTGCGGAGCATTTCTGTCCGGCGTGTCCAAATGCGGATTGCACGACGTCGCGGGCGGCGAGGTCCAGGTCGGCGCTGGGCGTGACGATGATGGCGTTTTTGCCGCTGGTCTCGGCGAGCAGGGGCAGGTCCTTGCGGAAGGACCGGAACAGTTCGGCGGTCTCGTACCCGCCGGTGAGGATGAGCCGGTCCACAGAGGGGTGGGATACCAGTGCGGTACCCACGTCCCGCGTGGCTACCTGTACGTATTGCAGGACGTCCCGGTCAATACCTGCTTCGTCGAAGGCTTCCCAGAGTGCCTCGACCATGACAGCACCGCAACGGCGTGCCTGCCGGGCAGGCTTGATGACAACCGAGGAACCGGCGGCCAGGGCCGCGAGGACGGATCCGGCCGGGATGGCGACGGGAAAGTTCCACGGGGGAGTGACGACGGTCAGCTTTGAGGGGATGAACTCTGCACCGTCGACGTTGTCCAGGTTCTTGGCCAGTTCAGCGTAATAGTGCGCGAAGTCGATGGCTTCGGAAACCTCGGGGTCTCCCTGGTCCAGGGTTTTGCCGCATTCTGATGCCATGACTTCCAGCAGCTCGCCCCTGCGTGCTTCGAGGCGGACGCCTGCGCGGTGGAGCACGGCGGCGCGCTCCGTGCCGGTGAGGGCACCCCAGGCAGTGCCGCGGGCAACGGCCGTTTCGATGACGGTTTCCAGTTCGTCCCTGGTGCCCAGCTCGTACGCCTCGGCCGTTGCTACGCCCAAACGTGAGAACGGGACGTGGTTCAAAATGGCCCGGCCCCACGCACGGTTGGCGGGCAGGTCAGGGTCGGTGTCGGGGGTGTTGGCGAAGCTGGCCGTCGGCCCGCCGTAACCAATTCCGCCCATTTCAAGCCGTGCCCGGGAAGTCGCCTCGGTCAAGGCGGCGTCCGCGTCAAAGCGAGTCCGGTCCTGGACGCGGTTGGGCCCGGGAACCGTATCCGTGAGGGCAGCGAGGGATGCCAGGAAGCGCTGCTTCTCGCGTTCGAACAGGGCTTCGTTTTTGTCCAGTTCGAAGACTGCAGACATGAAGTTTTCCTGGCTCGCGCCTTCTTCCAGGCGGCGGATCAGGTAGGCGATGGCCACGTCGAACTCGCGGGGATGCACGACCGGGGTGTAGAGCAGCAGGGTCCCGACATCGCGTTTGACGGCTTCGGCCTGTCCGGTGGCCATGCCCAGGAGCATTTCAAATTCAACGCCGGAGGTGATCCCGCGGGCCTTGCCCAACAGGTGGGCAAGGGCGACGTCGAACAGGTTGTGCCCGGCGACACCGATCCGGACGTTCCGGATCCTTTCGGGCGTCAGGGAGTAGTCGATCACAGCCTTGTAGGAAGTGTCGGAGTCCTGCTTGGTGCCCCACGTTGCCAGCGGCCAGCCGTGCAGGTCTGCATCGACCAGTTCCATAGGCAGATTGGCGCCCTTGACCACGCGGACCTTGACCGGGGCGCCACCGTTTGCGGTGCGGGCTGCCGCCCAGTCCTGCAGTCCAATCATGGCGCCCAAGGCGTCGGGCAGGTAAGCCTGCAGGACGATCCCGGCTTCAAGACTGCGAAATTCCGGCATCTCGAGCAGCCGGGTGAAGACCGCTATGGTCAGGTCGAGGTCTTTGTATTCCTCCATGTCCAGGTTGATGAACTTTCGCGGGGTGGAGGAGGCCGCGAGCTGGTACAGCGGGGCGAGCTTTTCCACGATATAGCCGACTGCTTCGTCGAAGGCCCAGTGGTTGTGCGGGGCCACGGTGGATGAAACCTTGATGGACACGTAGTCAACGTCCGGGCGCGCCAGGAGCTTCCGCGTGCCCTCAAGCCGGCGTGATGCTTCACCTTCACCGAGGATGGCCTCACCGAGCAGGTTTACGTTGAGCCTGATCCCGTCTTTCTTGATCTTGCCGATCGAACGGCCGAGCTTGGCGTCGGTTGCGTCCACGATCAGATGGCTGACCATTTCACGCAGTACCTTGCGGGCAACCGGGATCACCACGCCTGGCACAACGGGTGCGAGGGAACCGCCAAGGGCGACGGCGGATTTCATGTACCACGGCAGGAAGGCAGGGACTTTCGGTGCCAGGACCTTCAGGTTCCTTGCTGCGACCGACTTGTCCTCGGGACGGATGACACCGTCAACGAAGCCGACCGTGAAGTCCAGGCCCTGCGGGTCCTTCAGAACACCGGCCAACTGCGTGGCGGCGGCGTCGACGGGAACTTTTGCTCCCTCAGCCAGCCAGCGCCGGACCAATGTCACCGCCTCCTCGGCCAGATCAACGGGTCGGACCAGCTCGGCGCTGGTCCCTGCTGTGTTAGTCATGGGCGTACTCCTCGAATGTGGGTTTTGTTGGCACTTGGCGGGCCCGAGCACCCCAAATGGCCCCGCGGCGCCGGGAGGCATCTGGAAATCTGCAGGTTCGTATCGGGCCAGATCCTTGCCGTGGGCAACGGCGCATGATCGTCCGCGCACACGCACATACTGTCCAACGTGAACCGTCGCCCTTCACTGGCGGGCAAGTTTCATCAAACGGCCAAGTGCTACGGGTACCGCTTTGCGAAAGCTTCAGTCCTCGGGCCCGATTCAGTAACGGGTGTCCCGCCCGCGCCCAGGCAGGCAGGTGAAAAAGGGCGGCTGCTCAACCGGTGCAAACGGGATAACAAGCCACTGCCCCCCGTAGAACTCCACGTAAGAGTCCGGAGGGCAACCGGCATAGGCTTCTTCTCGTGTCATGCTAACCAATCCTGTCGGACCATGTAGTGAAGTTGATTATGTTGATCACAGCTACGGAGCATCCCCGAAGGGGCCCGCTGGCGTGTGGAATATTTTGCCGACCGATGAAGCAGGACGACGTCTTTGTCACCTCGATATTTCAGCAAAGGCTCGGCCACCCGCTCCCGACCGTTTCTATCGAACGACCGATATGTCCAGCGTCCCACCTCTGCCAATACCTGTCAAGTGATAGTTATCCTAATTTCTGGAAAAGCGTGTCGTCAGTTCGCGGACGGCCACTGGCGGAGAGTTGCCGCGCGGAACTAACGCCGCACGTAAGGGCTGCGAAGGAGCTATCACTGGTCCTAATCTGCAGATTCTGCAATCGGATCTCTTCAGGTTGACGTAACGTGGGTCATCGGCCCGTTGAAATCGTTGGGGGAGCACCGGGAAGCGGGGCCCGGGAAATGGGTATATCTACCTAATCGTCTTCCGGCGGACGGACTTCATCGAACCCTCGGACTACACCGCTGGCTCCGTGGGCTCGGGATAGCTTCTCCTGAAGGCCGTCTGCCTGCTGCGCAGCCAGATCCAGGTCTGTAACGGCTGTCATGATGCCCAGGGTGCTTTCGGAGTGGCTGGCGCGGTAGTGCCTGCCGGCGGCCGTACCGCGGTGCCATTCGGCTAACTGTCTGAGCACCTGCTCAATCGAGCGCTGGCTGTCTACGAGATTGCCCAGGATTACGTAACTGTCCGAGGGACTCTCCAGGTCACGTGTACCGTGAGCGAGCTGTCGCGCTGCATCCGCCATGCGTTGTGAATCTTTGTCGCAGCGCTGGAATGGGCCGAACCTGACGAGAGTGCAGAGGCCGCTTCAGGAAACGTCTGAGCATGATGTTCTTGGGAAAGCAATGACCGGTTCCGTTGACGTCGGCAGGGCAATTTGATGCTCTCCATGACGGGCTGGCGTTGCCGGATATCAACGCTGACGTTCCTCCCCGTGCACGGCGACGGCAGCGGACGACGCTGCATGATGCGGAACTGAAAGTCGCGCAGGTCGCGTCGTTCAGGGGCCCACAGTCGGCAATGTGCTCAGCAGCATCCGCTTTGCTGATCTCACGTAGGCGTATTGACCGCCATGCTGAGCCGGTCCACGCTGTGCATTGCGTCGGCGGCACGCACCAGGGCCAAATGGGAAAAGGCCTGCGGGAAGTTGCCGGCCATCCGCAGTTCCTGCGGAGCGAATTCTTCGCTGAGCAGCCCCAGCTCGTTGGAGAACCCCACCAGGGTGTCCATGAGTGCTCTGGCCTCTTGCCACCGGTTCGTGCGGGCGTACTGCTCCACCAACCAGAAGGAACAGGCAAGAAACGGATGCTCGCCTGGTTCCAGCCCATCGATGCCCGTTTCGGTCCGGTAGCGCAGCAAGAGGCCGTGCTCAGTCATGAGCTCCCTCTCCAGCTGCGCGACGGTGCCAATCATGTGCTCGTCGTCGTAAGCGAGGAAGCCGACCTGCGGCAGAGTCAACAACGCTGCGTCGGTTGTGTGGCCGCCGTAGGTTTGGGTGAACGAGTCAAGCTCGCGGTTGAAACCCCGGTCCATGATTTCGGTCCGCAGCCGCCCCCGCAGTTCGTCCCAGTGCTCCGCAGGTCCGGGGAGTCCGTGGTCTCGCACCGCCCGGACCCCGCAATCGAAGGCCGCCCACATCATGACCCTGGAATGCGTGAAGTACTCGGCCGTGCCTCGAATCTCCCACAGACCGCAGTCCTTGTCATCGAAGTGCCTCTCCACGTAGCCCAGTAGGGCCCGCTGAAGCGCCCAGGAGAAGGGGTCTTCCTTGCCGCCGGCGAGGCGCAGCCGCTCAAGGGCCACCATGACTTCGCCCACGACATCCGCCTGGTATTGCGCGACCGCAGCGTTTCCGATCCGCACCGGCCTGGCGTCCTGGTACCCCGGGAGGTGGTCCAGCACCCTCTCGGGCAACTCGCGTTCACCGGCGACGCCGTACATGATCTGAATATCCTCGGGGTCGCCGGCCAGGGCTCGAAGCAGCCAGTTGCGCCACTTCAAGGCCTCGGATTCATACCCGTGAGTTAACATGGCCTCCAGCGTCAACGCCGCATCGCGAAGCCAGCAGTAGCGGTAGTCCCAATTGCGCGAACCGCCGAAATCCTCAGGCAAGGAGGTCGTCGGAGCGGCGACGATCCCGCCGGTCTCGTAGTGGGTCAGGGCGCGCAGCACCAGCAGCGACCGCTTGACGTCCACCCCATAGGCTCCGTCTTTGCGGCAATGGCCACCCCACGTGGTCCAATAGCTCACCGCCTCACCGAGGGCAGCGTCAAAATCCAGCGGTGCCGGAGCTTCCCGGTATGACGGAAACCATGTCATCTCGAAGTCCACAGTCTCGCCCGGCGAGACGACGAAATTCCCGACATGCACACGGTCGTGGGCTTCCGGCAAATGCCGGCCGTGTAAGGCCCAGGCATCTGGGCCGGCCATGGCCAGCAGTACATTGCCCCCGGTGGCGTTGCGTACGCGGCTCATCCAGGGCCTGAGTGCCCCGTAGTGCGGCCGCATGCTGATTTCCAGGCGCACCGGAACGGATCCGTGAAGCCCGGTAACCCGGCGCAAGAGCGAGGACTGGCCCCGTCCGACCGGCATAAAGTCCGTCACACTGAGCTGGCCGCCTGTGGCGCGCCATGTGGTCTCCACGACGAAGGTCGACTCCCGATACTGACGGGATACGACCACTGCATCGGGCTGGGCCGGTGCCAGCAGCCACCGACCGTGGTCCTCGTTGCCCAGCAGTGCCCCAAATATGGACGGTGAGTCAAAGCGCGGGAAGCACAACCAGTCCACACTCCCGCTCCTGGACACGAGGGCCCCGGTGGCCAGGTCCGACAAGAGTGCGTAGTCCTCAATGGGTGCCGCCATGCCTCCAGCTAAGCACGAGGAGGCATCTTTGGAGACCCCTGTCGCCTGCCCATTGGGGCGGAGCCCTCTACTCTCCCGCATGCCTTGGTCAAACGCCGATAATGGGCCTTCTGTCCGCCGCGACAGAAGCGCCTGATGCTGCGGCTGACCGGAATTTTGTTCCGGAAGGCTCCTGGCGCAGAATGCAGAACAGCCGCACCTCGGCGTGGGTGCGGCTGGTGGCTGCAATGCTATGACTTGGCCAATTTGGCGTGTGTACATTGTGCACATTTTGGGCTGCGGATCGGGTCGTACTCGTGCCGGACTGGCCCGGATTCCGCATGTTTCCGGGGGATCCCAGTGTTCGCAGGGGCTGGAATGCAGTTCGAGTCCCACCTCGGGCACAGTGTTTCCCTGTCCAGGGGCTTGTGGGCCTCTGAATGTGTACGAATCTCTTTTTATGGGCCCCTGCGGGGCCCATTTTTGTTGGTGGCGGCTGGTCTGGCGGCTCCTTTTCTTGGCTTGGACAGCGCTGTTGCTGCTTACGCGTTCATGGCCGGGAGCGCCTGGAACGGCCTGACTTGCTGCGACTTGGGATCACTCGGGCCTCGTTCCTTGCTGTTTGTGCCGGACGTGGTCGGCCTTGTACCTGTTCATCTCCCGGAGTTGTGGTGATGACATGACCTGAGGGATGTTTCTGGGAGATTGTCTGGTCCTCGATTCGTTCCTTTTCTTGGCCGGG